>JANOEG010000022.1:0-6312 GCA_031413095.1 Burkholderiales bacterium
GCCGGCCTGGTTGCAGACCCGATCGACCGAGGCGTCGCTGCCGGCGCCGCTGGCGTGGGTGAGGGCGGTGCGAGTGATCGGGCAGACCGGCACATCGATCTGCGCGAGGAAGTTCGGCGTGACCTGCGTGCCCTCGAACACGCGGCCCCGGCGCCAGGCGCCGAAGCGCAGCTGCAACCACTTGCGTACCGATGGCGTCGGCTTCAGCGTGCGGTTGCCGAAGACCGCGCCGCCGGCTTGCCAGCCCTGGCACACGGGGTGGCCGTCGGCCAGCGCCTCCGGCGGCGGGGTCAGGTGGTAGTGGGCGTAGTCCCAGCCGAGTTCGAAGGCCGTGCGGTCGGTGCCCCGAGCCTCATGGACTGCGGGCAGGGTGTCGGCAAACAGGTCGAGCGTGTTAGACATGGCGGCTTGTCTCGGTTGGCAGCACCGGAACGTCTCCGGCGCTGCCAGCTTCGCCGCTGGCAGGCTCATGGGGTGAGCCTGGAAAGCTCATCTTGTTAAGATTGTGGCTCACCCCATGAGCCACCCTTATGGATCGCACCGAACGTTTCTACAAGATCGAACTGCTGATCCGCAATCGCGGCAGCGTTCCGTTTGCCGGCCTGATGGATGAGCTCGGCGTCAGCCGGGCGACGCTGAAGCGCGACCTCGAGTACCTGCGCGAGCGGCTCGATGCGCCGATCGTCTACGACCGCGACAGCAACGGCTACCGCTTCACCGCCGCGGACGCGGGCGACGCGGGCCAGGTCAAGCACGAGCTGCCGGGCGTCTGGTTCTCCGAGCGCGAGATCCACGCGCTGCTGACGATGCACCAGTTGATCGAGGGGTTGGACGAGGGCGGCGTGCTGGCGCGCCACTTGCAGCCGCTGCTCGACAAGCTGCACGGCATGCTCGGCGCCAGCGACGCCGAATCACGCGAGATGCTCAAGCGAGTCAAGGTGATGTCGGCGGCGCGGCGGCCGGTGGCGCCGAAGCACTTCGAGGTGATCGGCGGGGCGCTTTCACGCCGCCTGCGCGTGCACCTGCACTACTGGGTGCGAAGCCGCCGCGAGATGACCGAGCGCACCGTTTCGCCGCAGCGACTCGTGCACTGGCGCAACACCTGGTACCTCGACGCCTGGTGCCACGCCACCGACGCATTGCGCCGCTTCGCGATCGACGCCATCCGCGAGGCCGATCTGGTGGAGCAGCGCGCCAAGGACGTGGCGATCAAGACCATCGAGGCCGAGCTCGACGCCGGCTACGGAGCGTTCTCCGGCGGCAAGGTGCAGTGGGCCACGCTCGAGTTCACGCCCGAGGCCGCGCAGTGGGTGCGCCACGAGCACTGGCATCCGCAGCAGGAGGCCAAGCTGCATGGCGACGGCTCGCTGACGCTGCGTGTGCCTTACACCGACGCTACCGAGCTAGCAATGGACATCCTGCGCCACGGCGAGCAGGTGAGGGTGGCGGCGCCGTCGGGGTTGGCGGTGGCCGTCAAGTCGAGCCTGGCCAGGGCGGCGGCGCGTTACGCGTAGGGCGCCGCCGCAGGGCCTGAGCGCCCGGCGCAGGCTGCGCCGCGATTCATGCAGTTCGTCGGTATGCCGTCGCGTACGAGGCGATGGCTGCCTAGGATGCAGATGCCGTGTGGCCTTGCAAGCTGACCGGCAGTCGCAGTCCGCGGCGGCCGGTATGCCGTCACAGCCCAGCGGTCTGGGGTCGCTTTGGAGTGTTCTTCGCATGAATGGTCTTGGCCTGTTCCACCTCATCTCCGGTACCGTCGCGGTAGGCGCGGGATTCGTCGCCTTGGCAGCACCAAAAGGGCGCCCCTGGCACCGCATGGCAGGCCGGGTGTTTGTGCCCAGCATGTTGCTGATGGCCATCAGCGGCACCGCCCTGGCCTGCCTCAAACCCATGCCCATCGCCATCATCGCGGGCCTGCTCACCATCTATCTGCTGCTGACAGCCTGGCTGACGGTGCGTGTGCAGGTGCGCCAGCGTCGGTGGATGGGGATGCTGATGGCGGTCGGTTTGGTGTTGGCCGCCGCGGCCCTGCTGCTCGGTGTGCAGAGTCAGAGCGGGCAGAGCGTGCCGTTTTACTTCTTTGCCGGCCTGGCGGGCCTGGCCGCCGTACTGGATCTGCGCCTGCTGCTGGGCGGCAACTTGGGCGCCCGACATAGGCTGGCGCGCCATCTCTGGCGCATGTGCGTGGCCCTGTTTATCGCCGCTGGCTCGCTGTTCACTGGGCTCGGTGCACGCATTTTTCCCGCCACTTGGCGAGACTCGGACTGGATGGCTTTGCCAGAGAACCTGGTCTTGCTGATCATGCTCGCCTGGCTGGCGGGGCTAGGACTGGCGTCTCTGAGACAGCGGCTGCGCCGGTCACCAGCCTAGGGTTGACGGGCAGGTTCTGGGGCTGCCGCGAGATTTCCAGCGCATGGGCCTCAAACCAGCTCTGGCGCTTGCCGCGGCCGCACTGCAGCACCATCCCTTCGACGCCTTTTGCCGGCGCCGCCAGCGTTGGACGCATGCCAAGTAGTCGTCGGTGTCGGCCTCGATGAACTCGTCGACCGCCTTGGGCGCTCGGCACTGGGTCTTGGGCTGGGCGGCGAGCCGATCGCAGCGTGGGTGGCGCACCGGACTCAGGATCTTGCCCCTAGCGTCCTGCATCGCGGGGCGTTCGAAGCCCAGCCGCATCCGTCCACGGGACTGATGGGTGTTTCTCCAAGCGGTCGGCTTGCCGGCTGCGGGGGCGTGTAAGCCGACGGTCCGGCGACATGCGGTGCCACAAAGGCTTGCGCGGGAACTCGCACTACGCCACCTTCTCTTTGGCTCGCAATGAGATGCGGTAGCCAATGGTCACGGCGATCCCCAGCAACACCGCGGCACACCCGCCCGCGACTGCCACCGGGATTGGGGCGAACGCCCACAGTCCGGCGTATGCGAGCCCGCTCAACACGAGCGACCAGGCTGCAACTCGCCTGGCCTGGCGGGCCCAAGAGCTGGGGACGAAAGTCTTGGGCATTCGATTGCCAAACGACGCGATCATGAGCCCGGTCAAGCCGATGACCACTCTTGTGACGGTATCGCTGTCCACATGGCCCAACGTGCGTGCCCAGCTGGCGAGCAGCGCCACAACCAGAATGCCTACTCCCCAGGCGAGGTCCGTGATGATTTGCTTGTTCATCTTGCAGTCTCCTTCTTGGGTTTCGGCGCCGACGCACTTAGCGCAAGAGATTGGACAAAACCAAGCAGTGCCTCTTCGAGCACCGAGAGCTTCAGGTGGTAAATGACGGACTTACCGATCTTCTCGGCATGCACAAGATCGGCCTCCTTCAGCACCGCGAAGTGCGCCGACATCGTTGGCTTGGAGACGTTGAACCGGTCGCTGAGTTCACCTGCGCTCATGGGCCCTTTGCGCAGTAGCTGAAGCACACGGCGGCGGGTGGGATCAGACAGGGCTTTGAACACCGTGTTCATGACGCGATGTTTAGCTAAACATCGAATTATGTCAAGGGCTTTGCGCGCCGGCTTGGCCTTGGCCGTCAACAGCAGTCGTTGAGGGTGTTGCGAGGTTCCTGTCCGCTGCTTGGGTCGCGAATCCCTTTGACCACTAGCTGGCGAGCGATCCTTCATGGCCGAGGCCGTGTGAAAACTCGGTGCGGATCGTGTTGTGCGAAACAGCGAAGCACCAGATCGCGCCAGGATCGACTTTCTCGATCGCGCCAAGGGTCGAAGGACCCTCGAAATTGCTCTGCCGTCGCGTTTTCACACAGCCTCGGCCGGAAAGCGACGCACGAGCCTCGCGTCTGACCGTTCACTGCACTCACATCGCGGCCGTTCGGAGCGCTGAATTGACAGTCGCCTTTGCGGTAGTGCCGACACCCGGCCTTCGTCGCCTGCGTCCACCTTCTCACCGACTCGCGCTATTGCCGTCCGTGCGTTTGCAGCGCCGCAACAATTGCGCGCGTGCGCACGCGCCACAACAGGAACGCCACGATCGACAGGTTGACCAGGTTCCAGCCGATGCCGTTGATAAACGCCGCATGGTACGAGCCGGTGAGATCGAACACCTTGCCCGACATCCAGCCGCCGAGCGCCATGCCGAACAGCGTGGCCATGAGCACGGTGCCGACGCGCGCGCCGGCCTCGGCGGCGGGGAAATGCTCGCGCACGATGATGGCGTAGCTCGGCACGATGCCGCCTTGAAACAGGCCGAACAGCGCCGAGATGATGTACAGCGACACCAGGCCGTCGAACGGCAGGAACAGCAGCAGCGCCAGGCCCTGCAGCACCGAGCCGAGCAAGAGCGTGCGCAGGCCGCCGATGCGGTCGCAGATGGCGCCGCTGATCAATCTGCTGACGATGCCGCAGGCCAGCATCAGCGACAGCATCTCGGCGCCGCGCGCCGCGCCGTAGCCAAGGTCGCCGCAGTAGGCGACGATGTGCACCTGCGGCATCGCCATGGCCACGCAGCAGGCCACGCCGGCGATGCACAGCAGCGTCTGCGCTTGCGTGAGGCCGAGCCCGAACGGACGGTTCGATACGGCCGCGCCACCGACAGGCGTTGACGCCACCGCCGCCGGCGGCCGCGCGCGCAGCCCCATTGCCAGCAGCGGCATCGTCACCGCGCAGAACACACCGAGGCCGACATAGGTGCTGCGCCAACCGACCGTCTCGACAAAGTGCTGCACGATCGGCGGCCAGATCGCGCCGGCCGCGTAGTTGCCGCTGGCGCAGATGGCCACCGCGATGCCGCGCCGTTTGAAGAACCACAGCGAGGTGTCGGCCACCAGCGGTGCGAACGTGGCCGAGCTGCCGAGCGCGCCGAGCAGCACGCCATGCACCAGCGCAAACACCATCAGGCTGCCGGCCATGCCGGCGGCGACGAAGCCGATCCCCAACCCCGCGCTGCCGATCAGCACCACCACCATCACGCCAAAGCGGTCGGCGAGCTTGCCCATCGCAATGCCACCGAGGCCGAAGCCGACCATCATCAGCGTGTAGGGCAGTGACGCATCTGCGCGGGCAACGCCGAACTCTGCCTGCACGGCGGGCAGCACCACGGCGATGACGTACATCGCGCCGCTGCCGATGGTCATCAGCGCCAGCACGATGGCCAAGCGCTGCCAAGCTTGACGCGAGTCGGCGATGGCAACGGTCGGCATCAGGGCATTGTCGCCCCACTGCCGACCGCGGCTTTCAGTTCGCGTTCAACCAGCGCAGGCCCTTGCAATTGCCTTGTCGGTTGTGCTTGCCTTGCACCAGACACTTCGCCGCATCGGGGTCGTTCTTCAGCACCCACAGCGAGCGTGCCACGACGGCCGTGTCGGGGAAGTCCGAGAACAGGCCATCAACGCCGGCTTCGTAGAACGCCAGGTACTCGTTGACCGGGTTGCCGGTGTAGGTGCTGGCCAGGCGGCGCTGCTCGTTGCGGAAGGTGTACGGATGCACGAGCAGGCCTTGCGCATGCGCGTTGGCAATCACGGGGCTGGCCGGCAGCAGCTTTCGGTCGGCGTCGTTCACGCGGCCGTCGCCGTTGATGTCGGCGCACGCGTTGTTGACAACCGTCACGCAGGCCGAGCTGATGAGGTAGGGCTTCCACGGCCCGATGCCGTCGGCATAGGTGCGCACCTCGGCCAGACCGGCCGGCGTCAACAGATCGCCGAAGGTGCCGGCGCGGCCCGCCACGGCCCAGTCGTACGGCCGGTCGAACGGCGCGGCGTAGGTGATTGTGCCGTCAGGCGCCACGTCGTCGGCATCCACCAGTTGCACCAGACGCACCGAGGTCTTCGTGCGCAGGTATTTCAGGTTCGCTTGCTCGAAGCTCTGAATGAACACCGGCGCGCTGCGGTGGTTCCAGCCGTGGCGTTGCAGCACGTGCAGCACGCGGTCTTCGAGCGGCAGGCCGAGGCTCTGGTGCAACGTGGGGTGCTTGGTTTCAGGATAGACGCCGATCGTGCGGCCCTCTTCGGCGCCCTTGCGCTTGGCCAGGTGAATCACCTCATCGAACGTCGGGATCTGGTAGCTGCCATTGAAGCCCTGGTCGCGTTCGCCCAGGGCCTGCACCGCACGCAGGGTCTTGATCTCGGCGAGCGTGAAATCGCTGGCGAAGAATCCGACCTCGGGCACGCCGTCGACCACCAGCGTGCGCTTGCGGCTGGCGAACTGCGGCAATGTACTGACGTTGGTGGTACCGATCATGTTCGGCTCGTGCCTTGCGATCAGCACGCCGTCCTTCGTGGCCACGAGATCGGGCTCGATGTAGTCGGCGCCGAGTTCGATGGCCAGCGCGTAGCTCTCCAGCGTGTGCTCGGGCAGGTAGCCGCTGGCGCC
>JANOEG010000023.1:0-6439 GCA_031413095.1 Burkholderiales bacterium
GAGCACGCAGGACACCACGGTGACCGCGATGCGCGGGATCGTGATCAGGAAGCTGTTGGCGAAGTAGGTGGCGAAGGTGTACTCGGTGCTCGTCTTCCAGCCCTTGGCGTAGGCGCCGAAGTCGAAGCGGTCGGGCCAGAAGCCGACCTCGCTGAAGATCTGCGCGTTGCTCTTGAACGAGGCGCCAACCAGCCACAGCAGCGGGTAGAGCATCAGCACCGCCACGGCCAGCAGCAGCGTGGTGCGCACCAGCGTCTGTGCGCGGCTCGAATGGTCGTCGAGCGCGGTGCTCACTTGGGGGCTTCCTTCTCACCCGCGTAGAACACCCAATACCGGCTGCTCCAGAAGCTGATGCCGGCGAGGGCGGCGACGAGCGCCAGCAGCACCCAGCTCAGAGCCGAGCCGTAGCCGAGGTTGAAGAAGCGGAAGCTCTGGTCGTAGATGTACAGCGCCAGCACGTAGGTGCTGTTGAGCGGTCCGCCCTCGGTGATCATGTACGGGCTGTTGAACTCCTGGAAGGCGTGCACCATCTGCATGATCAGGTTGAAGAAGATCACCGGCGTGATGAGCGGCACGGTGATGCGCCAGAACTGCTGCGTGCGCGAGGCGCCGTCGCATTCGGCGGCTTCGTAGAGCGAGCTCGGCACGTTCTGCAATGCGGCCAGGAAGATGACCATCGCCGAGCCGAACTGCCAGGTGAACAGCAGCACGATGGTCCACATCGAGTAGTGCTCGTCGGCCAGCCAAGCCACCGGCTCCAGGCCCAGCTTCACCAGCACGAGGTTGACCAGCCCGTACTTGGAGAAGACGAAGCGCCACAGCACCGCGACCGCGATGCTGCCGCCGAGGATCGACGGCAGATAGAACGCCGAGCGGAAGAAGTTGATGCCGCGCAGCTTGAAGTTCAGCACATGGGCCACGAAGAGCGCGAAGCCCACCCGCAGCGGCACGGCCAGCACCGCGAACCACAGCGTCACGCCCAGGCTCTTGCGGAACAGCGGGTCGTCGCCGAACAGCTCGCGGTAGTTCTGCAGGCCCACCCAGACCGGCGGGTCGATGATGTCGTATTGCGTGAAGCTCAGCGCGAAGCTCGTGACGAAGGGGAACAGCTTGAACAGCAGCACCCCCAGCACGAAGGGCAGGACGAAGAGGAAACCGAGCTTCTTGTCCTCGTACACGTCGTCAGCCCAGTTTCCGGATCCGGCTTTGCATTCAGAACTTGTACTCCGCGGTGAACCGGTAGGCGCGGCCCAGCACGTCGGTGCTGCTGGTCAGGTAGCCGTTGTAGCCGTTGTGGTTGGTCAGAGGCGGGTTCTCGTCGAACAGGTTCTGGATCGCGAAGCCGAGCTTCAGGTTTTTGATGCCAGCGTAGGTCATGGCCACGTTGTACTGTTCGTAGCTCTCCACCTTGCGCGGGCCGGTGGTGCCTGCCCCGGTTCGTGCCGCGAGGTTCTGGTCCCAGAACGCGCTCTGGTAGCGCTGCGACAGCTGTGCCGACCACGGGCCGGAACTCCAGCCGACCGACGCGGTATGGCGCCAGCGGTTGTTGAAGCCGCGCGTCGCGTTCGACAGGCCGGCGTTCGGGTTGACCGGAACCACGTCGTTGTACTTGCCCAGCGCCGACACCCAGGCACCGCCATCGACCTCGGGCGTGCGCGCCTCCCACTTGAGCAGGTAGGCGATGTCCAGGCCGATGTTGAAGCGGTGGCCGGCCTGCGGCTGGAAGGCATAGGCCAGGCTCACGTCCAGACCCGAACCGCGCAGCGCGCCGAGGTTGGTGGCGGTGTTGGTCAGCGCGTTGGTCGACAGCGTGCCGTCGGCCTCGCGGCTGAACAGGCTTTCGTACAGCGCGTAGTTGTTCAGGATGAACGTGATGCCGCGGTTGCCGATCACGTCGTCGATTTGGGTCTGCCAGTAGTCCACCGAGGCCGACAGGCCCTGCGCCGGCTCAACCGCGAAGCCGATCGTGAAGCTCTTGCTCTTCTCGGGGCCGACGTCAGCGTTGTCCGGCACCTTGGTGATCTGGAAGCGGTTGGTCATGTTGCAGACCTGGGTGGCGGTGTAGCCGGCCGCAGGGGTCTCTACGCCGCCCACTGTGGGGCACAGCAGCGGGTCGTCGAAGCTGGCCAAAGCGGTCAGCTCGGTCTCCTTGCTGTAGATCTCGGGCAAGGCCGGCGCACGGAAGCCGGTGTTGGCCGAGCCGCGGAGCAAGAAGGACTTCACCGGCTGCCAGCGGAACGCGAGCTTCGGGTTGATCGTGTTCTCGCCCAGGTCCTTGTAGTTGTCGGCGCGCACCGCGGCGTTGAGCGACAGGGTCTTGGTGACCGGGAACTCCATTTCGGTAAAGGCCGAGTAGATGTCGCGGTGAATCTTGTTGCTGCTGCTGGTGCGCGCACCTGCGGCCTGGGCGTCGCCGCCGAGGATGTCGATCTGGTTGTTCAGCGAGGCCAGCGGGTCATTGCTCGCCAGGCCGACGGCTTCCCAGCCGTCGCGGCGCGCTTCAATGCCGGCGGCAATCACGACATTGCCGCCGCCCAAGGCCCACAGCTCCTTGTTGACCGTGAAGTCGATGCTCGAGTTGGTGCCCTTGTGCACGCGGTAAGTTTGGCCGGCGATCGAGGCCGCTTCCAGCACCGCGAGGCCAGCGGCGTCCTGGTAGCCGAAGGGGTTCAGCGCCGGGTTCAGGAACAGGGTGGTGCCGGTGGCGCCGACGGTGGCCGTGCCTGTGACACTGACCCAGCCTTTGCCTGCCTTGGTCTCGCGTTCGGACCAGCCATGATTCAGCCCGGTGGTGTAGTCCCAGCCGCCGAGGTTGCCCTCGAGCGCGAGCACCAGACGCTGGTTGGTGTGGTAGTCCTCGCGCTCGCGCGTGCCCAGGTCGGCCACAGACCATTGCACGTCGATCGGTCGGCCGCCCAGGTCCAAGGGCGTGGTGGATGCCCCGATGGCCGTGGGCAGGGGCACGATGCCGTTGCCGGGGTAATACGGGTGCGTGTTGGTCAGGCGCACCGTCACCGGGATGGCCTGGTTGTTTTGCAGCACCATGAACTTGCTCAGGTTGTACTCCAGGCTCACGCTGTGGTTGCCGCCCAGGCGCAACTGGCCCTTGGCGTACCCGGTCAGCAGATCCTGGCCGTTGCCGAACGCTCGGTACTCCTCGTTTTGATCGGTGAAGCAGGTCTCGCGCCCGCCCGAGGTGCTGGGCGCCGAGTACGGTGGCAGGCAGCCGCTGTCGAAGTACGGGTTCCAGCGCAGCGTGCGCTGGCTGGACGTCGGGTTGGTCGGGTCGGTGAAGTTGCCCGGCACAGCATTGGTGCCCTGGCCGGTCGATGCGATGCCCAGCGAGCTCAGCACCGTGGGGTCGGTCAGCTCGGGCCGGTCTTCGCGCAGCAGGATCTTGCGCTTCTGCAGTTCAAGAGCGCCGTAGACGTTCCAGCCATCGCGGGCCAGGTTGCCAACGCCAGCGAGGGCACCAAGGCTGCCCTCGTCGCCGCCGCCTGCGCGCATCGGCACCAGGCCTTCGGCTTTCAGGTTCAGGCCGGAAAAGCTGCGGTGCGTGTAGAAAGCCTGCACCCCGGCGACCGCATCCGAGCCGTAGGCCGAGCTGGCGCCGTCGCGCAGGATGTCGGTGCGCGTCATGGCCATGCGCGGCATCACGTTCACGCTCACGTATTGGTTGGTCAGCGGCTCCTTGGCCAGCCGGCGGCCGTTGAGCAGCGTCAGTGTGCGCATCGGCCCGAAGCCGCGCAGGCTGGTCACCGGGCCGGCCGTACCGGCGAAGCTGCCCAGCGAGTTGGCCTGCGGCAGCTCGAGCATGAAGTCCTTCAGCTCGGTGTGGCCGCGCATCTGCAGGTCTTCCGAGCGCACGCTCGTCACCGGCAGCGCGCCCTCGTCGGTGAAGCGCTTGATGATCGAGCCGGTGATCTCGATGCGCGTGGGCGCCGGCTCGGCCGACTGCGCCTGAGCGAGCGCGACGAACGCGGGCAGGGCGAGGATGGCCAGCGTCACGGCCGAGGGCCGGATGCGCAGGCGGTGGGGGGTGTGCATATCGGTCTCCTCCGAAGATTGGGTGTGGTGTTTGACTGCAGCGAGGGTCGAAACGGTTAACCGCTGGCCTGCTTCATGCGCTCGCGGCTGTTGTTGAGGTGCAGGAACATGGCCGCCCTCGCCGACGAGGCATCGGCGCGGCGAATCGCATCGAGCACCGCGCGGTGCTCCAAGGCGGTGATGTCCTTGTTCGAACGCAGTTGCGGCGAGGGCTCGCCGAAGCGAGGGCCCTTCGCCCCTTTCGGTGCCTTGGCGGCCGCGCCGCGGCGCGCGCTGGTGCGCGCAAGCTGACGCGGAATGGTCGCGCTGGACAGCGAGCGGAGCACATGCGCGAAGTACTCGTTCGCAGTGGCCTGGGCAATCAGCTCGTGGAAGCGAAAGTCCGCTTCGGCCGACCCCTCTCCGGTGGCCACCTGCGCCTCGAAGTCATCGAGCGCGCGCTCCATTTCGGCCAGTTGTTCCGGCGTTCGGCGCTGCGCCGCCAATGCGGCGGCGTCCGATTCAAGGCTCAGTCGAAGCTCGAGCATCGCGAGCTTGTGTTGCAACTTCAGCGTTTCGTCCGCGGGCGAGCGCGGCAGCGACGGGTCCGGCGGCAGCGCGAGGACGAAGCTGCCGACGCCCTGGCGTGTCCGCACCAGCCCATTGGCCTGCAGGCGAGACACCGCCTCGCGAACCACGCCCCGGCTGACCCCGAACTGCCGCATCAGCGCCGGTTCCGTCGGCACGCGCGCGCCTGGCGTGAGCGACCCGTTGCTGATCAGTTCGGTGACCCCGTCGACGACTCGCTGCGACAGGGTCGTCGCGCGGCCGGGGAGCGGCTCGCCGAAGGCTGGGCGGGATTCGGTGGGCATAGTCATCAGACGACTGACATCATGTCGCGCAGTTTAATGATCGATCGAGAATCTCTGCATCTTCTTTTGATACTCGTTTTCCCTGCAAAGATTGGGTTGGATAGGCCGCCTGTCGTACACTTCAAGGCATCAGACGACTAATGAGCAAAAGCTTGATGATCAAGATCGAAAGCGTGCGCGCCGTCGAATTCACCCACCCGACGCAGCGCTCGGTGGATTCGGCCGGCCACTCCCACCCTGGCCCGCCCGGGACAGGGCGCCTGGCCTTGCTGACCGTGCGCAGCACCGACGGCGTCGAGGGCCACTGCTTCGCGCCGCCGCAGGTTGTGCGAGCGCATGTGCTCGACCAGTTCGTGCGCCGCGTGCTGGTCGGCGGCGACGCGATGCAGCGCGAGAAGCTCTGGTGCGAGCTCGAGCACTGGCAGCGTGGCAGCGCGGCGCAACTGACCGACCGCGCGCTCGGCGCCGTGGACAGCGCGCTGCACGACCTCATCGGCCGCACCCTGAACGTGCCCGTGTACCAGCTGCTCGGTGGCTACCGCGACAAGGTGCCCGCCTACGGCAGCACGATGTGCGGCGACGAACTCGAGGGTGGCCTGTCCACGCCCGAGGAATACGCCGCCTTCGCCCTGCAGCTGGTGGACAAGGGCTACAAGGCCATCAAGCTGCACACCTGGATGCCGCCGGTGCGCTTCGCGCCCGACCCCGGCATGGACATCAAGGCCTGCACCGCGGTGCGCAAGGCCGTGGGGCCGGACATCGCGCTGATGATCGACGGCTATCACGAGTACAGCCGCACCGATGCGCTGCGCATCGGCCGCGCGCTCGAAGAGCTCGACTTCACCTGGTTCGAGGAGATGATGAACGAGCAGAGCATGGCCTCGTACGCCTGGCTCGCCGCTCAGTTGCGCATCCCGCTGCTCGGCCCGGAGAGCCTGTCGGGCAAGCACTACGCGCGCGCCGATTGGGTCAAGGCCGGTTGCAGCGACATCCTGCGCGCCGGCGTCAACGGCTGCGGCGGGATCGGGCCGACGATGAAGGTCGCGCACCTAGCCGAGTCCTTCGGCATGAACTGCGAGATCCACGGCAACGGCGCACCCAATCTGGCGGTGTGCGGTGCGATCCGCAACGGCCGCTGGTACGAGCGTGGCCTGCTGCACCCCTTCCTCGATTACGACGAGGTGCCGGCCTACCTGAACTCGATCGTGGACCCGATGGATGCCGACGGCAACGTCGCCTTGCCGCAAGGCCCGGGCCTCGGCGAAGACATCAACCACGACTACATCGCGCGCCACACGGTCGCGACGTACTGATGCCCAATCGCTGCCTGCGCCGCGCCCTGCTCACGCTGATGCTGACCCTGCCGCTGCACGCTAGCGCGGCCACGGTGTTCCTCGTCGGCGACTCGACGATGGCACCCAACACCGGCTATGGCGACGCACTCTGCCAGCGCCTGACGCCTGCGCTCGATTGCGTCAACCTCGGTCGCGGCGGGCGCAGCACGAAGAGCTACCGCGCCGAAGGCTTGTGGGACGCGCTGC
>JANOEG010000024.1:0-1976 GCA_031413095.1 Burkholderiales bacterium
GGCCACTTGCCCGCATGCGGCATACCGCCGTTGTTGAGGGCTTCAAAGGCCATGCCAGCGCTCATCGCGCCATCGCCAATGATCGCCACCGAATGCCGGCGTTCGCCCTTGTGCTGCGAGGCGATCGCCATGCCGAGCGCGGCGGAAATCGAGGTGCTGCTGTGCGCCGTGCCGAAGGTGTCGTACTCGCTCTCGTCGCGGCGCGGAAAGCCGCTGATGCCGCCCAGCTGGCGCAGTGAGTCCATGCGGTCGCGGCGGCCGGTGAGGATCTTGTGCGGGTAGGTCTGGTGGCCCACGTCCCATACCAGCCGGTCGTGCGGCGTGTTGAAGACGTAGTGCAGCGCGATCGTCAGCTCGACGGTGCCGAGGTTTGACGACAGATGCCCGCCGGTGCGCGACACCGACTGCAGCACGTAATCGCGCAGCTCCCGCGCCAGCGTGCCCAGCTCGTCGCGCTTCAACTTGCGCAGGTCGGCAGGGCTGTCGATGCGTGCCAGCAAGGCGGCAGGAGTGATCGCGTTCATCTTGTTGTCCTTCTCGATCTAGTGTTCACGATCGACGATGCGATCGGCCAGTAGCGCCAGGCGCGCGGCGTCGGTGAGACCGCTGCGAGCCAGCGCCGCGTGCGCCTCGTCGCGCAACTCGAAGCTGTGGCGGCGTGCGGCGTCCAAACCCATCAGCGAAACATAAGTCGGCTTGTCCTGATGCTCGTCTTTGCCTGCGGTTTTGCCCAGCGTTTCCGAGCACTGCGTCACGTCAAGGATGTCATCGACCACCTGAAACGCCAGACCGATCGCAGCGCCGTAGTCCGAAAGCGCATTCCACGCTCGTGCGTCCACGGCTCCACAGGCCGCGCCCATCAGCACGCTGGCCTGCAACAGCGCGCCGGTCTTGCGGCGGTGCATGTCGCGCAGCGAAGTCTCGTGGAGCGCGACGCCAATGCTCGCCAGGTCGATCGCCTGGCCGCCCGCCATGCCGGTGTGGCCGGCGCTGCGGGCAAGCAAGGCGCACAGGCGCGCTTGCAGCGCAGGCGGCATCTGCGCGTCGTCGTCCGGCGTCAGCACCTCGAAGGCCAGGGCCTGCATCGCGTCGCCGGCCAACATGGCCTGGGCTTCACCATATCGCACGTGCACCGTGGGCTTGCCACGGCGCAGCACGTCGTTGTCCATGCAGGGCATGTCGTCGTGCACGAGCGAGTAGGCGTGGATCAGTTCCACCGCCACAGCAGCGCGCATCGCTGCCGGGCCGCTGCCGCGGGTCGCTTCGCACGCGGCGAGCACCAGCAGCGGGCGCAGGCGTTTGCCGCCGTCGAGCACGCCGTAGCGCATTGCCTCGCCGAGACCCGCAGGCGTGTCGGCTGGCACCCATTCGGAGAGCGCCGCTTCCACAGCCTGCTGCTCTCGCGCCACCCAAACGTCGAACGAAGCGGACTTCATGCTGCGGTCATGCCTCAGGCGCACTCCAGGTCTTGAGTTGCCCGTCCTCGAGCACCTTGACCTGCTCTTCCACGGCAGCCAAGCGCGAGCGGCACAGCTCGAGCAGCTCAGCGCCGCGCTTGTAGCTGACCAGCAGTTGGTCCAGCGGCATTTGTCCGTCTTCCATGCGCTGCACAAGGCGTTCGAGTTCGGCGAGCGCCTCTTCGTAGCTGGGCGCGGTGGCCGGGGCGGTGACAGGAGTGTGTCTCGGCATTTCGAATGATGAAAACAGGCCGGGATTGTAGTCAGAGCGCTACGGGCAAACCCGTGACCACCGGCAACGGTTGGAGAGGCCCACCCAACCACCTCCAATGACTTCACCCGAAGCAATGCGCGACGACACCCCCTCGCTACAATCCGCCCCCTGCCGAGGCCCACGATCTGTCACGAGGGTACAGCCCAATGGGTGCCGACAACACGTCGCCGTGACGCTGTCGGATTTTCGTGATGGTTCTTGGAGACCCTGAGACCATGTCTGACCTGAGCATCGGCCGCCATTCG
>JANOEG010000025.1:0-6708 GCA_031413095.1 Burkholderiales bacterium
AGCCGTCAGTCATCACCGTCGGCGCCAACAACATGGTCGGCACCGCCACCCGTGCTGATGACGTGATGACGAGCTTCAGTTCGCGCGGCCCCACGCGTGGCACGTTCACCTACGCCAGCGGCAAGCGCTGGACCGACAACCTGATCAAGCCCGATCTCGTGGCACCAGGCAACAAGGTGCTGACGGCGTCGGGCGCCGATTCAAGCGGTGCAGCGGCGGGCTTGAACCTGCTGGCGCGGACCTATCCGGTGCTGACGCAGGTTGTCGGCGCGTCGCAGGCGCCGGGCCAGGCGCTGATGACGCTCAGCGGCACCTCGGTGGCCGCGCCCGCAGTGTCCGGAGCCGCAGCGGTGCTGTTGCAAGCCAACCCGGGGCTGACGCCGCCGCTGGTCAAGGCCATCCTGCAGTACACCGCCACGCCGCTGGCCAACGCCAACGTCCTGCAGCAGGGCACGGGGCTGCTCAACCTCGAAGGCGCCGTGCGCCTGGCCAAGGCCCTGCGCACCGATATCTCTACGGCTGTGGCTGCGGGCACCCTCAAAGCCGGCGACAACCTGCTTGCCACCGGCATGACGCTGCCCGTGGCCACGTCGACCATCGGCGGCAAGAAGGTGCTGTGGAGCCGTATCGCCTACGCCGGCGGCACGCACCTCGTGCGCGGCGATGCGCTATTCAACTCCTTCCAGCCGATCTGGGATCCGGCGCTGACCTGGGCGCGCCACTACACGCTGCGCAGCACGATCGGCTACTTGCCGAGCTCGAGCAAGATTCCGGCGAACTCTGTGCCCAGCGCGATCGTCGAGCGCAATGCCAGTGCGCAGGTCCTGCTCACCCCAGGCGTGCGCTTGCTCGACGGCGTGGCGCTGTCGCTGCCGCAAGGCGCAGCAGCGCTGATGACACCGTTGTCGACGCTGATTGCCCGCGCCGATGCCGGCAAAGGCTACACGCTGGGCATCGGCTTCTCGTTCGGCGACAACGCCATCCGGGCCGACGGCTTCACGCTCAGTCAGGGTTTCATCCTCAACGAGGGTTTCATCCTGAACGAAGGCTTCATCTTGAACGAGGGCTTCATCCTCAATGAAGGCTTCATCTTGAATGAAGGCTTTATCTTGAACGAGGGCTTCATCCTCAACGAAGGTTTCATCCTGCGTGAAGGCTTCATCCTCAACGAAGGCTTCATTCTTCGGGAGCTCGCAGGCGACGCTGCTGGCAATGTCGATCGCAGCTTCTACGGCGACTGAGTCGCGTTGTCGCCCAGCCCGGGGCTGGTGCCGTGCGAAAGCCGGCATCGGCCTTGGGCGTGGTGAGCCTGCGCTCAAGTGCGGCGGGGCGCGGCCGATGACATCGTCGTACCGCCTTTTCACCGATCGCCCATGAATCGCCCAGCGCTGCCTGCACCTGACGCACCCGCGACGACGACGGGGGGTTGGCGGCAGCGCGTTCTCGCCGCGCATTTCCACGACTACAGCCCCGCCGCGTTGCGCATGTGGCTGGCCATCGCGTTCGCGGGTGGTGTCGCGTTGCTTGCAGCGATGGGGGTGATGTTTTCATCGGCGGCGCCGGATCGCCTGCAAACCGGGGTGGCGCTGCTTTTTGTCGCGGTCGCCGCCTGCTTCCCGGTTCACATCCCTCGCACAAAGTACTCCATCGGCGCTGCGGACGTGTTCGTCTTCCTGATGTTGTCGGTGCTGGGCACGGCGCCGGCCGTGCTGGCGGTGGGCCTGGAGGGCCTGATCGGCTCCTGGCGCGGCACGAAGCGGCTGTCGAGCCGCATCAGCACCCCGGCCGCCGCGATGGCCAGCATGGCCGTCTGCGGTTTGATCTTCCAGTCGCTGTGGCCGTTGCTGGTCGAGCAGGGATTCAGCGAGCCGATCGCCAAGCTGATCGTGCTGCTGCCAGCGGCGATGGTGCCGTTCGTGCTGCCGACGTTGGCGCTGATGGCAACGGTCACCCTCAAGAAAGGCGCCTGGCCCAACTTGCGTGAGTGGTTCAGCAGCTTCAGCTGGCTAGCCGGCATCTACCTCGCCGCCGCACTTGTCGCGGGCATCGTGCAGCTCAATGCAAGCCATCACGGCCTGACAGCGATCGGCGCCGTGGCACTGGCAGCATTGGGCGTGGTCGCCCTGCTCCGGGTTTCAGTGGCCCACAACGAAGCCGAGCATCGTGCCCAGGAGACACGTGTTTGCGAGGCGCAGCGTGAAGCAGAACTGAACCAGCTGCGCTTCGCCGCCGCCTTCACAAACGCCGCGATCGGTATGGCGATCGTCGATGCGCGAGGGCGCATCGTGCGCGTCAACCAGGCCTTGTGCGCGCTGCTCGCGCGCGACGAGGGGCGTCTGGTGAGCCAGCCCTTCCTGGACATGCTCGACCCCGGCAATAAGGCGCTGTTCGAGCGTCAGTCCGGCGACCTGGCCAAGCGCGCGATGGCAGAGACCTATTCGATCGAGTTGCGCTGCACGGCTGGCGATGGCGCCGAGCTGTGGGTGGCATTGCATTGCGGTCGCTTCAAGGATCCGGACAGCGGTGACGACGGCCTGATCTATCAGGTGCAGGACATCACGTCGCGGCAGGTTGCCGAGGCGCAGTTGCAGCACCTCGCCTACCACGACAGCCTGACCGAGTTGCCCAACCGGGCGTACTTTCACGCACAACTCGCCAGCGCCGTCGAGTCCAGCCGCATCAACCCGAGTGTTCGGTTTGCGGTGATGTTCCTCGACCTCGATCGTTTCAAGGTTGTCAACGACAGCCTGGGTCACTTCTACGGCAACGAGCTGCTGCGCGAGGTCGGCCGTCGTGTGCAGCAATGTCTGCGTCGCAATGAAGTCGTGGCGCGTCTCGGCGGCGACGAGTTCGCAGTGCTGCTGCACGACCTTCTGGATACCGAAGACGGCGTCGGGCTGGCGGGCCGCATATTGCAGGCGCTGGCCAAACCATTTCCGATTGGCGGCACCGAGATTGTTCCGTCGGCCAGCGTCGGCGTGACATTCAGCGACCTGGGCCACCGAACGGTCGACGAGATCCTGCGTGATGCCGACCTGGCGATGTACGAAGCCAAGGCGGCCGGGCGTGGCCGCGTGGCGGTGTTTGATCGCTCGATGCACGAACGCATTGCCGACAAGCTGGCGCTCGAAGCCGACTTGCGGCACGCCATCGGCGAGGGTGCCCTGACGCTGAACTTCCAGCCGCTGTTCGACCTGACGCCCCATCGCCTTGTCGGCTTCGAGGCGTTGGCGCGCTGGGTGCACCCGACGCGCGGGCCGGTGAGCCCCGCGGTGTTCATCGGCCTGGCAGAAGAGTCGGGCCACATCGAGGCCCTGACTGGATGGGTCATCGACAAGTCGGTCGAACAGCTGGCGGCGTGGTACCGGGCGGCACCGCACATGGCGCACCTGGGCATCAACGTCAACATCTCCGCCCGCGACCTGGTGCAGCCCGAATTTGTCGAGCGCGTGCTGACCGTGCTTCACCGTCACGGCGTGGCATCGAACCGGCTGACGCTGGAGATCACTGAGACGGTCTTGATGAACCACCTGAGCGTGGTGCGCGACGCCATCGCGCGTTTGCGCTCGGCTGGGGTGCGCATGGCCATCGATGACTTCGGCACAGGTTATTCATCTCTGTCCTACCTGGGCACCTTGCCGGTGGACTGCCTGAAGATTGACCGTTCTTTCGTGGCTGCCATGGACGACGGAGATCAGTTCGTCGAGATCGTGCGCGCGATACTGACGCTCGGTCAGGCGCTGGGCAAGAGAGTGGTCGCCGAGGGCATCGAGACTGCAGAACAGTTGAACACCCTGCGCCGCCTTGGTGTGCACGCCGGGCAGGGCTACCTGCTGGCGCGCCCGTTGCGGCCCGAACAGGTGCCGGCGTTGTTGTACGCGCCGGCCGCTGTTCCCGCCTGATCCGCGATTCGCTGCGCTGTCGCGGTGCAAACCGCGCCAACCGCAGCGCAAGGTGCCGGCCCCGCCGACGGCATCCCGTTTTCACGCCCCGGTCATCGTGCGAGTGGTCGCATTCAACAACCCTTGCCCTTACGTTGTGACATCGTTCCTGCGCGCGTTGCGTCGTGTAGGAAGTTGCCTGACAGGCCGCACAGAAGAAAGTGGACTCAAGTCATGGTGTGCAGCATCTGGCTGCGGCGCACTGTGGTCCCTACAGTCACTTCATCGAATTGATTGAACAGGGAACAGGACTCCATGAACGCCGACCAGATGCTCGCAGAGATTCGTGAAGCCAACTTGTCGTACCTGATGCTGGCGCAAAGCCTCATCCGTGCCGATCGCGAACAGGCCCTCTACCGCCTGGGCATCGCCGAAGAGACTGCAACGATGATCGGCAGCCTGACGCCGGCGCAGATCATGAAGATCGCGCAGACCAACACGCTGCTGTGCCGCTTCCGCATGGACGACGAGATCGTCTGGAATCTGCTGACGAGCCACGGCAAGTCCAGCGCCAACGATCATGTCGGCCGCTTGCACGCCGCGATCCTGATGGCCGGCCGCCATCAAGAAGCTGCCTGATATGCCCCGAGTCAAAAGCATCCTCACCGAAGCCAGGCAGATCGAGCGTGCCGTCACGCTGATTCATCTTGGCGCGCGCTTGCAGGTGCTGGAGTCCGAAACCGACCTCAGCTACGAGCGCCTGCTGCGCCTGTACAAGGAAGTGGCCGGCAAGAGCCCGAGCAAGGGCCAGTTGCCGTTCTCCACCGACTGGTTCATGACCTGGCAGCCCAACATCCACGCCAGCCTGTTCCTGAACATTCATGAATATCTGAACAAGTCGTCGGCGCTCGACGAAATCGACGTGGTGATCAAGGCCTACCAGCTCTACCTGGAGCAGGTGGCGACGCAGGAACTCGAGCCGATGTTGTCGGTGACGCGTGCCTGGCGTCTGGTCAAGTTCGTCGACAACGGCATGCTGACGATGACCAAATGTTCTTCGTGCGGTGGGCATTTCGTCACGCATCCGCACGAGATCGCCAAGCACTTCACCTGCGGTCTGTGTAACCCTCCGGCTCGTGCTGGCAAGGGAAAAGCGGCCGGTTCGCTGCGGATGCAGTCCGCGGCAGCCGCCCACTGAGTCCGCAGCCGGCACTGGTTACTTGCTTGTCTCCTCCTGGCACAGTCTGCTGTGCTTTCAAACGGCTCCCGCAAGGAGCCGTTTTCTTTGGTGCTGCCGGGCCGCCCCAAAGCACCAAGATCCCCTCGGGGGACGCGAGTGAAACGAGCCCGGGGCTCATGTTTGGGGTGTCAAAGCGGGCTTGATGCACCGATTGCGAGAAGCATCGCGCGCCGACACTTCCTCTCAAGCGCCGCATCGCCACGCCGATAAAGCGCATGTCCCTTCGACAACAAGTAAACCTCTAGGCCCCCATGTTCGTCATCGTCGGCTGGCTCGTTGCGCTCGGCTGCATCTTCGGCGTCTTCATCGTCCACGGCGGCAACATCGGCGTCGTGCTGAAGGCTTTGCCGTTCGAGATGACGACGATCATGGGCGCGGCCATCGGCGCTTTCATCGCCAACAACCAGACCAAGGTGCTGAAGTCGACGATGGCCGGCCTGGCGATGTGCTTCAAGGGCAGCAAGTACACCAAGGCGCGCTACATGGAGCTGATGGCGCTGCTCTACGACATCCTGCAGAAGGCGCGCAAGGAAGGCCTGATGGCGATCGAGAGCGACGTCGAGAAGCCGCACGAGTCGCCGCTGTTCAAGAAGTACGCCGTCGTTGGCAGCGACCATCACGTCGTCGAGTTCGTCACCGACTACCTGCGCATGATGGTCTCGGGCAACCTGAACTCGCACGAGATCGAGTCGCTGATGGACAGCGAGATCGACACCCATCACCACGAGGCGCATGCGCCGGTCGCCGCGCTGCAGCGAGTCGCCGGCGGCCTGCCGGCCTTCGGCATCGTCGCCGCGGTGCTCGGCGTGGTCAACACGATGGGCTCGGTCGGCCAGCCGCCGGCCGTGCTTGGCGCCATGATCGGCTCGGCGCTCGTCGGCACCTTCCTCGGCATCCTGCTGGCCTACGCCATCTTCGAGCCGCTGGCCGGTTTGCTGGAGCAGAAGGTCGATGAGGGCGGCAAAGAGTTGCAATGCATAAAGACCACGTTGCTGGCGTCGATGCAGGGGTATGCGCCGCAGGTTGCGGTGGAGTTTGGCCGCAAGGTGCTCTACTCGACCGATAGGCCGTCGTTCGCGGAACTCGAAAGCCACGTCAAGGGCAAGAAGGCCTAAGTCATGGCGGGCGACGCCAAGAAGCTCCAGCCGATCATCGTCAAGAAGATCAAGAAAGGCGGCCACGGCCACCATGGCGGCGCCTGGAAGATCGCCTATGCCGACTTCGTGACGGCGATGATGGCCTTTTTCCTGCTGATGTGGCTGCTCGGCAGCACGACCGAGGGCGACAAGAAGGGCATCGCCGACTATTTCCAGTCGCCGCTCAAGGTGGCGATGGCCGGTGGCTCGGGCTCGGGCGATTCGTCGCATGTGGTCAAGGGTGGCGGTCAGGATCTGACGCGCACGACGGGGCAGGTCAAGCGCGGCGAGGTCGAGGCCAAGCGTGACGCCGTCAACCTGCATGCCTTGAAGCAGGAACAGGTGCGCGCCGAGATCGCGCGGCCCGACTTGAAGGCCGCGTGGGGCCACCAGCGTCGCGCCCAGTTCTACGTGGACTTCGTGGAATCGGAGAACTCCAACGGATTCCACG
>JANOEG010000026.1:0-2379 GCA_031413095.1 Burkholderiales bacterium
CGAGCACGAGGGCAGCTTCCTCGTCGGCATGATGGCAGCCATGGCGAGCAAGACCGGCAAGGTCGGCTTCGTCGGTGGCATGGACGTGCCGCTGATCCGCAAGTTCCAGTGCGGCTTCGAGCAGGGCGCGAAGTACGCCAATCCGAAGGTCGACGTGCAAGCCAACATGACCGGCACGACGCCGAGCGCGTGGAACGACCCGGCACGGGGCAGTGAGCTGGCCAAGGCGCAGTTCAGCAAAGGCGCCGATGTGATCTTCGCGGCAGCGGGCGGGACCGGCATCGGCGTCTACCAGGCCGCCAAGGATGCGGGCAAGCTGGCCATCGGTGTGGACAGCAACCAGAACCACATCCAGCCGGGCACGATGCTGACGTCGATGGTCAAACGGGTGGACGTCGCGGTGGCGGCGAGCTTCAAGAAGCACAAGGCCGGCGTCACATCGCTCGGCCTGAAAGAAGGCGGCGTCGACTACGCGATCGACAAGAACAACGAGAAGCTGGTCAGCGCCGAAATGAAGACCAAGGTCGATGCCGCCAAGGCCGACATCATCAGCGGCAAGATCAAAGTGGTCGACTACATGGCCGCGAACAAGTGTTCGTGAGATGACGAATCCGCCGCCCGCGGTTTGCATGCGGGCGATCGACAAACGCTTCGCCGCGGTGCATGCCAATCGCGCTGTCGACCTGACGGTGCGCTCCGGTACGGTGCATGGCATCGTCGGCGAAAACGGCGCCGGCAAGAGCACGCTGATGTCGATCCTGTACGGCTTCTACACGGCCGACGCCGGCACGATCGAGGTCGAAGGCACGCCGGCGCACATCCGCAACTCGCACGATGCGATCGCACTGGGCATCGGCATGGTGCATCAGCACTTCATGCTGGTCGACACCTTCACGGCGCTCGACAACATCATGCTCGGCGCCGAGCCGTCGTGGCATTTGCCGGCAGCGCGCACCGAGGTGCGTGCCAAGCTGGACGCGCTGATGCAGGGCACCGGCCTCGTCGTCAGTCTCGACACGGCGGTGGCCGAGTTGCCCGTGGGCGAACGGCAGCGCCTGGAGATTCTGAAGGCGCTGTACCGAGGCGCGCGCATCTTGATCCTCGACGAACCGACCGCCGTGCTGACGCCGCACGAAACCGAGCAGCTGTTCGTCGTGCTGCGCGGCTTGCGCGAGCGCGGCGCGACGATCCTGCTGATCACGCACAAGTTGAAAGAGATCATGGCACTGTGCGACCAGGTCACGGTGATGCGTCAAGGCGCGGTGGTGCTCGACACGCCGATCGCCGACACGTCCATCGACGCGCTGGCCGAAGCGATGGTCGGCCGCCACGTTCATCTCGGCCGTGTGGGCGGCGTGCAGCGCACTCCGGCCGGTGAAGTGCTGCTGCGCGCGAATGCGCTGGCCTGGCGCGACGCCCTCGGTGTGTCACGCTTGGACAGCGTCTCGCTCGATCTGCGCGCCGGTGAGATCGTTGGCATCGCCGGTGTTTCGGGCAATGGCCAGAGTGAGCTGCTCGACGCGCTGGCAGGCCTGCTGGTGCCGCAGTCGGGCAGCCTGCAGACCCACGATGAGACGTTCACACCATCGCACTGGCTCACGCCGTCTCACGCCCGCGAGCTGCGCATCGCGCATGTGCCGGAGGACCGCCACAAACGCGGCCTGGTGATGTCCTTCGATGCCTGGGAGTCGGCGGTGCTCGGCTACCAGCAGCGCCCACGCTACAGCGCCGGGGGGTGGCTCAAACCGAAGACGATGCGCGACGACTGCGCGCAGATGATGGAGAAGTACGACGTGCGGCCGCGCGCTGCCGACCTGCGCTCGTCGAAGTTTTCCGGTGGCAACCAGCAAAAGCTCGTGCTGGCGCGCGAGGCCGCACCTGAACCGCGCGTCCTGCTGGTGGGCCAGCCGACGCGGGGCGTGGACATCGGGGCCATCGAGTTCATCCACGGCCGGCTGCGTGCCATGCGCGACGCCGGTGGCACCGTGCTGCTGGTGTCCTCCGAACTCGACGAAGTGCTGGCACTTGCCGACCGCGTGCTCGTCATGGACCGGGGCCGCATCGTCGGCGAGCTGCCGATCGAGCGCTGCAGCGAAGCCGAGCTGGGGCGGCTGATGGGCGGCGCCGGACAGAAGCTCGCCGCATGAGCTCGCAGCAGCCGATCGAAATCCCGCGCTGGATCGACCTCGTCGTTCTGCCACTGTTCAATCTCGCGTTGGCGTTTGCGGTCTCTGCTGTCGTGCTCGTCGCGATTGGCCAGAGCCCGTGGCAGGTGCTGACGCTGCTGGTGAAGGGCGCGTTCGGCAGCGCCACCGGCTTCAGCTACACGCTGTACTACGCAACGACCTTCGTCTTCACTGGCCTGGCGGTCGCGGTGGC
>JANOEG010000027.1:0-4271 GCA_031413095.1 Burkholderiales bacterium
TCACCCGGGCTGGTCCGCACGCCGCTGGCCGAACAACTGCTCGCCGACGACGCCTTCATGGCGCGCCGGCTGCAGGCCACGCCGCTGCGTCGCGTCGGCGAGCCGCACGAGATCGCGGGCGTCGTCGTGATGCTCGCCAGCCGAGCCGGCGGCTTCGTCACCGGCCACAACCTCGTCGTCGACGGTGGCACGACCATCTCGGACGGCTCCTGATCCCTGGAGGACACGATGAAACTCGCCACTTTGAGAGACGGCTCGCTCGACGGCAGGCTCGTGGTCGTCTCGCGCGACCTGAAACGCGCGGTCGCGGTGCCTGCGATCGCAGCGAACCTGCTCGATGCGCTTCAGCGCTGGGACGCGGTCAACGGTCCCTTGGCCAGCACGGCCGACGCACTCGACGCCGATAGCGTCGACAGCGTGTTCGCCTTCGACCCGCGGGCGTGTGCCGCGCCGTTGCCGCGCAGCCCGCAGTGGCTGGACGGCTCGGCCTTCCTGAACCACGGGCGTCTGATGGAAAAGGCGTTTAACGCGCCGCCGATCCCCGACTTCGACACGGTGCCCGTGATGTACCAGGGAGCCAGCGACGACTTGCTGGGCCCGCATGACGACGTGCCGCTCCCCAGCGAAGCCGACGGCATCGATTTCGAAGGCGAATTCGGCGTCATCAGCGGCCCCGTGCCGATGGGAGTGTCCGCCGACGCGGCGCTCGGCCTCGTGCGCTTGGTTGTGCAGATCAATGACTGGAGCCTGCGCGCACTCGGGCCGCACGAGATGAAGACCGGCTTCGGCTTCCTCCAGGCCAAACCATCGACCGCTTTCGCGCCGGTGGCTGTCACGCCCGACGAACTGGGCGACGGCTGGCGCGACGGTCGCGTCCAGATGCGACTGCACCTGCAATGGAATGGCGAGCGCTTCGGCGAGCCACACGGTGGCGAGATGAACTTCCACTTCGGCCAGTTGATCGCGCACGCGGCGCGCACGCGCCGGCTGAAGGCCGGCACCATCGTCGGCTCGGGCACCGTCTCCAATGTCGCGCGCAGCGCCGGCTCGGCCTGCATCGCCGAACGGCGGGTGATCGAGAAGATCGATCTCGGCGAGATTCATACCCCCTTCATGCGATTCGGCGACCGCGTGCGCATGCAGGCGAAGTTCGCCGACGACCGCGACGGTCCCTTCGGCGTGATCGAACAGCAAGTGGTGACGGCAGCAGGAGAAGCGGCATGACGCGTGTCCTCGTGACCGGCGCGGGCGGCTTCATCGGCCGCGTGCTCGTGCGGCGGTTGCTTCAGGACGGTCTGAACGGCCGGCCCGTCGACCACGTGGTCGCCGCCGATCTGGCACTGGACGGCCTGCCTGACGATCCGCGGGTGCAAGCGGTCGCAGGATCGATCGCCGACGCTGCCGTGCTGGAGCGCGCTCTGGCAGAGTCGGTCGAAGCGGTCTTCCACCTGGCCAGCGTCCCTGGCGGCGCAGCGGAGAAGGATCCCGATCTGGGCCGCCACGTGAACCTCGACGCGACGCTGCACCTGCTGGACCTGCTGCGCGCGCAGGGGTCCGCACCCCGGCTCGTCTTCGCGAGCACGATTGCGGTCTACGGCGAAGCCTTGCCCCCTGTGGTCGACGAAGACACCGCCACCGTGCCAGCCTTGAGCTACGGCGCGCACAAGCTCGCGGGCGAGATCCTGATCGCGGACGCCGCCCGCCGGGGCTGGGTGCAGGCCTGCTCGCTGCGCCTGCCCGGCGTGGTCGCGCGGCCTGGTGATGGCGCAGGCCTCATCTCGTCGTTCATGAGTCAGCTGTTCTGGAAGCTGCGCGCGGGCGAGCCGATCTTGCTGCCGGTCAGTGCCGACGGCGCGGCCTGGTGGATTTCGGTCGGCGCCTGCGCCTGCGTCGACAACCTGATGCACGCCGCCTGCATCGACACGCAGGCACTCGGCGCCCGCCGAATGCTGCAGATGCCGGCCTTGCACCTCACGATGGCTGAGGTTGTGCAGGCGCTGACACGCGCCTATGGCGCCGACCGGAGCGCGCTGGTGAGCTATGAGCCGCAGGCGGCCGTGCAGCGACTGTTCGCCTCGTTCCCACCCCTGTCCACACCGATCGCCGATGCGCTGGGCTTCCGGCACGACGGCAGCGGCGACACGCTCGCGCGCCGCGCGACCGAGGCCTGAAATGCGTGCTCAGGGGCGCGAAGCCCCAGGCGACAGTACGGGGTGCTCGTGAGGCCGCGGGTCCAACTGACATACGGGTTCGAGACACCAAGTACGAACCGACCACTTTGCCGGACGCCGCACTCGAATTACACATCCGTTTCATGCGTCGCGGGTCGCGCGAAGCGCGGTGGAGCAACTGATAGGAGATCGCCTCTGGGAGGGGCTTCGGGTTTTCACGTACAAAGATGATCTTGCAACTGGTTGGGAAATCAACCAAAATTCGTACCGACAAGATTGCGGTGCCGCAGCAAACGGCCTCCGGAAGCACACGCCGAACAGCCACTGAGACAAACCATGACCCATACCACCCGCAGAGCGGCGCTGACCATCGCCGCGATCTGCCTCGCCGCCAGCGCCTTCGGAGCCGCCGCCCAGACCATCAAGGTCGGCATCGTCGGCCCGTTCTCAGGGCCCTTCGCCCACTACGGCACGCTGTTCAAGAACGGTGCCGAAGCCTATGTTGCGTCGCAGGGTGGCAAGCTGTCCGGCAAGGACATCGAATTCATCTACCGCGACACCGGTGGCCCGAACCCCGGCCAGACCAAGACGCTGGTGCAGGAGCTCATCGTCAAGGACAAGGTCGACTACCTGGGGGGCTTCGTCTTCACGCCCAACGCCTTCGCGGTGGCGCCGTTGATCCAGCAGTCGCAGACGCCCACGGTGATCTTCAACGCAGCCACCTCGGCCATCACCGACAAGAGCGAGTTCTTCATCCGCACCAGCTATACGCTGTGGCAGGTGACGGTGCCAATGGCGCAATGGGCCGCCAAGCAGAACATCAAGAAGGTTGTCACCGCGGTCACCGACTACGGCCCGGGCATCGACGCCGAGGCCGCCTGGAAGAGCGAGTTCACGAAGCAGGGCGGCACGGTGGTCGAATCGATCCGCATGCCGATCGCCACCACCGACTTCGCCCCCTTCGTGCAGCGCATCAAGGCCAGCGGCGCGCAGGCGGTGTATGTCTTCCTGCCCGGTGGCCCGCCGAACCTGGGCTTCGTGAAGGCCTACAACGAGAACGGCTTGGCCAAGGCTGGCATCCAGTTCCTCGGCACAGCCGAAACCGACGAGTACGACCTGCCGAAGTTCGGCGATGCGGCGCTCGGTCTGACCACCGGGTACCACTACTCGGCGGCGCATGAATCGGCAGCGAACAAGAAGTTCATCGAGGCGCTGAAGAAGCGCGACCCGAACGCGATTGCGAATTACGCGTCGGTGGGGGCTTTCGATGGCATGTACGTGATCCACAAGATGATCGAAGCCACCGGCGGCCAGAAGGACGGCCTGAAGGCGATTGCTGCGGCCCGCACGCTGCAATGGGAAAGCCCGCGGGGCCCGGTGCGCATCGACCCGAAAACGCGCCACATCGTGCAGAACGTGTACCTGCGCAAGGTCGAGAAGGTGGGCGGTGTGCTGGTCAACAAGGAAGTGCAGAGCTTCGGCCCGCAGACCGACTACGGTTTGGACAAGTGAGCGCGCAACGGTACTGATTCGGGTCGACAGTAATGCAGCTGCTTGCCAACGTCCTCATCGACGGGCTCGCCTACGGGATGGTGCTGTTCATCATCGCCGCAGGCCTGTCGGTGACGCTGGGTCTCATGCGCTTTGTGAACCTGAGTCACGGCGCCTTCGCGATGATCGGCGGCTATCTCGCCGCGCTGCTGACCCGCGAAGCGCAGTGGAGCTTCTGGCTCGCGCTGCCGCTAGCTGTCGTCGCCACGGGCGCCCTGGGCGCGCTGCTCGAAGCGCTGGTGCTGCGCCACCTCTACCGCCGCAGCGAGCTGGAGCAGGTGCTGTTCACCATCGGCCTCAGCTTCTTCCTGATCGCCGCCACCAATGCACTAGCCGGGCCGCAGGTGCAGCTGATCGTGCTGCCGCCGCTGCTGGCGCAGTCGGTGGACCTGGGTTTCCGCACGCTGCCGGCGCAGCGGCTGCTGGTCATCGGTGCCGGGCTGCTGGTGGCCGCCGCGGCCGCCTGGGCGGTGGCACGCACCCGCGCCGGCGTCTGGCTGCGCGCCGCGGTGGACCACCCCGAGGCGGCGTCCACGCTGGGCATTCCGA
>JANOEG010000028.1:0-5668 GCA_031413095.1 Burkholderiales bacterium
CACTACCTGCGCGAAACGCAGCAGAAGAAAGTGCGCGTCGTCGCCAGCAACTCGTTCGGCTTCGGCGGCAGCAACGCTTGCCTTGTCTTTGGCGAGGCCGCATGACGAGCGTGAAAGTCATCGGCGTCGGCCTGCTCGGCCCGGCGTTGCCCGATTGGGCGACGGCGCAAGCGCTGTTGCGCGAGCCTGCGGCATGGCAACGGCAAGCCACCGTGATCCCCGCGCCGAACCGTTTGCCCGCGGCGGAACGGCGCCGCGCCGGCAACGTCATCAAAGCCTCGATAGCCGTCGCCGACGAAGCGCTCGCCGCGTGCGGCTTGCCGGCCAGTGCCTTGCCGACGGTCTTCACTTCATCGACCGGCGACCCGCTGAACTGCCACCTGCTGTGCGAAGCGCTGGCCACGACCGAGCGCATGGTCTCGCCAACACGCTTCACGAATTCAGTGCACAACGCGGCCGCCGGCTACTGGCACATCGCTGCACAGAGCCGTCAGCCATCGACGAGCCTGGCCGCGTTCGACGCCAGCTTTGCGGCGGGGCTGTTGGAGGCCGCCGTGCAGGTGCACAGCACCAACGCCGCCGTGATGCTGGTGGCCTGCGATGTGCCGTACCCGCAGCCTTTGCATGCGCTGCGGCCGGTCGATGACGTGATGGCTGTCGCGCTGGTGCTCGCGCCCGAGACTTCGAGCGGCCGCTTGTTGAGCATCGAGATGAGACTCGGCGACGCACCGATCACGCGCTGCGCCGATGCCGCCTTCGAAGCGCTGCGCGCCGGCATCCCCACCGCACGCGCGATGCCGCTGCTGCAGGCGCTCGCCACCATCACGGCCTGCACCGTCGTGCTCGAAGGCTCGCCCGGTTCGGCGCTGGCCGTTCGGGTAGCGTGATGAAGACATTGCTCGATGCCGCTGACATCGCTGCGCGCGTCCCGCACAGCGGCGCGATGTGCCTGCTGCACGCGTTGCACGAGTCGTCCGACACGCATGTGCTGTGCAGCACGATGAGCCACCACGCGCCCGACAACCCGCTGCGCAGCTCGAGTGGCTTGTTGAGTTGCAACGCCATCGAGTACGCCGCGCAGGCGATGGCGCTACATGGTGCGATGACCGCAGCCGCCAATACCCCGCCGCAAGGCGGGCGTTTGGCCAGCGTGCGCGGCGTCGAGCTGCACACGGCGCGGCTCGACACGGTCGACGGTCCACTGCTTGTGCATGTCGAACGTCTGGCCGGCGACACTGGTCAAGCGATGTACCGATTCACGTTGCGCGATGAACGACAACACACGCTTGTGCAGGGTCGCGCGACGGTCTTGCTGAACCCGCCATGACAACACCACTCGCCGGCAAACGGGCACTGATCACCGGCGCCAGCGGCGCGCTCGGCAGCGCGATCGCGACGCGTCTTGCCGAAATGGGTGCACACGTGCTGCTGCATGCGAACGCGGGCGCTGCAAAAGTAGAGGCGCTCGCCAACACGCTGAAAGCCGCCGGCCACAGCGCCGAACCCATCCAGTTCGACATCACCAGCGACGACGCCACCGCCGCCGCCGTCGCGCAGATGCTCGCCGCGGGCCCAGTGCAGATCATCGTCAACAACGCCGGCATTCACGATGACGCGGTGTTCCCCGGCATGAAGCCGGCGCAGTGGCACCAAGTGATCGACGTCTCGCTGCACGGTTTTTTCCGCGTCACGCAGCCGCTGGTGCTGCCGATGTTGCGCACGCGCTGGGGCCGCATCCTCAATATCTCGTCGGTGGCTGCGCTGGCCGGCAACCGCGGGCAGGTGAACTATGCGGCTGCGAAGGGCGCGCTCAACAGCGCGACCAAGGCGCTGTCGCTCGAACTCGCGAGCCGCGGCGTGACGGTCAACGCGATCGCGCCGGGCATCATCGACAGCCCGATGGCCGCGAGCGCGTTCGATGCCGAAACGATCAAGCGGATCGTGCCGGCGCAGCGCGCGGGCACGCCGGAAGAAGTGGCCGCGCTCGCGGGCTTTCTCGCCAGCCCCGAAGCCGGCTACATCACCGGCCAGGTGATCTCAGTGAACGGCGGCCTCTACTAAAGAGCCTTTGCCGCCGCCGCGGCAGGCCCGCTGAACTGCGCGCCGCGCAACGCCTCGACGCCATAGCCCCGATTGACATCGAGCCCAGTGACGAACCAATCGTGCGCCGGCAAGCGCAGCGGATGCACCACCTCTTCGTACGAGCGCATCGGCAGCAAGAGGCCGAAGCGGCGCGCGTGCTCGAAGCAATCGACCTCGGCGACCGCGCCGCGCGTGCCTTCATAACCTTCGAGCGTGAAGCGCAGGCGGCGCGTGACGTGGTCGTCGCGATCGATCAGCAAACTCACGCGATCGGTGGCCGCATGGCCGAGGCCGGGGCGCAGCCAGACGTTGACGACGTCGCACAAGCGGCCGTGCACGCGCTCGGTGCCGGCTACTTCAGCGGGCACGGCGAGCCCGGCGGCTTGTCGGCTGGAAACCCACAAGGGGCCGAGCAGGAACAGGCCGTAGCCTTCGGCGACCAGCGCTGCTGCCGCCAGCTCTCCGGCACGCTGGCTCGGCTGGCCGTTGAACCACACGGCCACGTCGCCTTGGGGGCGGCCCTCGGGCACAGGCGACTTGCCGCGCTGCCAGAAGACCTGCTTCTTGCCCTTGGCGCCTTCGTACGCCTGCGCGACGACACCGACCGCCGGCATCAAGCGTTCTTGCGACGGCCCGCGAAAGCCTTCGTCGACGACCTCCGGCTGCACGCGGTTGATCAATGGCCGCCACTGGCCGGCGTAGCCGATGTTGATGTCGGTGATTTGCCGGTAGGCGGCCAGGCCGTGCGCGTTAGCGCTGTCAGACAGGCGCTGCGCCGCGGCGGCCGATGCGGCCGACGGCGCCGCGGCCACCAATGGCAGCGGTGTGGCGCACGCGCCGAGCAGGCCGCCGCTGGCAGGCAGTGCAGCCAGCGTCAGCCAGCGGCGACGGGTCAGGGACGAGGGTCGAGTCGGGTACAGCATGCAGCGAAGGTTAACCACAGAGGCGCGACCTGTCTGCGCGTCGGGTCATGCGCGCGTGCGCCATCGATGCATGCACCGCTCGGCTACGATGCTTTGCGTTGTCACTCCCGGAGGTTGCATGCTTGCTCGCCGCGCCGCGTGCGCCGGCCTCGGCGCGTTGGCGGCTGCGGCCAGCAGCGTCGGTTGCACGGCGCTAACGGGCCTGATGCGATCGAGCCCTTTGCCGATGGACATCATTCATGACCAGCGCGCCTGCGCCGGCGCGCGCGCCTCGACGCTGCTGGTGTTCCTGCCCGGCGCCTACATGACGCCCGACGAGTTGGTGCAGCAGGGTTTTGCCAGCGCGGTGCGCGAGCGCCAGTTGCCGGTGGACCTGTGGTTCGTGCAGACCGAGCTGGCGCAACTGATCGATCGCACGGCGATGCAGCGCCTGGATGTCGACATCGTCGGCGCGGCGCGTGAGCAGGGCTACCGGCGTCTGTGGTTCGCCGGCATTTCGCTCGGCGCCTTTCTGGCGATGGGCTATGCAGCGCGCCAGCCGGGGCGCGTCGAGGGCATCGTTGGCCTGGGCGCCTACCCAGGCCGGCGGCCGTTGCTGCAAGAGATCACGCAAGCCGGCGGCCTGGACGCCGGGCGGCGCAGCGGCGCCAAGCCGCGCGAGGACGATGACCTCGACCACGACGTCTGGGCCTGGCTGGCGCGCGCCGACCGCGCGGCCCCGGCGCTCTACCTCGGCCACGGCGCACAGGACCGCTTTGCCGACGGTCAGGCGCTGATGGGCAGCACCCTGGCCGCCGACCGGGTCGATGTGGTGCCCGGCGGGCACGACTGGCCGCCGTGGCGCGCGCTCTGGGCGCGCTGGCTCGACAAGGGCTTGCTCAATCGGGCGTGCAACGCGTGATCTCACCCGTCGCCATCACTGCGCACACGCTGGTGTGCGCGGCGGGCGTGGGGCGTGACGCCTTGTCGCAAACCTTGTTCGACGAGCGCAGTGCATTGACGTGTAGCGACGTGCCCAACGGTGGCACGTGGTGGGGGCGGGTGCAGGAACCCGGAGCGCTGCCGGGCGAGTGGGCGGCATGGGACAGCCGCGCGACACGGCTGGCGCTGCATGGCTTGATGGCCGATGGCTTCGACGCGGCAGTCTCTGCGGCGGTGTCGCGCCACGGCGCGTCGCGCGTGGGCTTGGCGCTCGGCACCTCGGCCTCGACGATCGCCGTGTCCGAAGCAGCCTATGCACGCGGCCACTTCGAAGCGCCGCAGGACCATGAGGCGCTGAACACGCTGCACGGCGTCGCGCACTTCGTGCAACAGCGGCTGGGTCTGCAAGGTCCGGCGCTGACTGTCTCGACCGCGTGTTCGTCGAGTGCCAAGGTGTTTGCGGTGGCCGAGCGCTGGCTACGCCTGAAGCTCGTCGACGCCGTCGTCGTGGCCGGCGTCGATGCGATGTCGAACAGCCTGCTGTACGGCTTCAACGCCCTGGGCTTGTTGTCGAGCGCGCCGTGCCGGCCCTTCGATGCCGCGCGGGCCGGCATCAGCCTCGGCGAAGCCGCAGGCTTTGCGCTGCTGCAACGCATCGAAGATGCGCCCTCGGCACCGCGCCTGCGCGGCTGGGGCGAGGCCAACGATGCGCACCACATGTCGAGCCCGCACCCGGAAGGCCTCGGCGCCGAGCGGGCGTTGACGGATGCGTTGGCACGGGCCGGTGTGCAGGCGCATCAGATCGACTACATCAACCTGCACGGCACGGCGAGCGCGCGCAACGACGAGGTCGAAGCCGCTCTCGTCGCTCGCCACTTCGGGGCGCCGACACATGCCAGCGCCACCAAGGGCGTGACCGGCCACACGATGGGCGCGGCCGGCATGGTCGAGTCGATCGTCTGCCTGCACGCGCTGCAACACAGCCACTGCCCCGGCACGGCGCACACGCAAGCCGCCGAGACGGCGCTGCCGGCGGCGTTTCAGGCCGTCTTCCAGACACGGGCTGCGCGCCGAGACGTGCAGTGGGCAGCCAACTTCTCGTTCGGCTTTGGCGGCAACAACAGCGTGCTCATTTTCGATCGGGGCGCGACGTGACCACCGAGCGCACAGTCTTCATCGACGCCGCGGCGCTGTGGGCGCGCCAAGCGCCAAGTTGGGACGCGTGGTGCGCCGCTGTGCGAGGTGACGCGCCGCCGCCTGCGGCCAAACCCAACCCGAGCCTGCTGTCACCCAACGAGCGCCGCCGCGCCAGCGACTCGGTGCTGCTGGCCGTAGAGGTGGCCGAGCAGGCGGTGCGTGCCAGTGGCCACGAGGCGTCGTTGCTGGCAAGTGTGTTCACGTCCGCCCATGGCGACCTGGCCGTCACCGACGCGCTGTGCACGCAACTGGCGCAAGCGCCGCTGCAACTCTCGCCGACGCGCTTTCACCACTCAGTGCACAACGCAGCCTCGGGGTACTGGGCGATCGCCACCGGCTGGCGCGCACCGAGCACGGCGCTGTCGGCGCACACGCACAGCTTTGCTGCCGGCCTGCTCGAAGCACTCGTGTTTTGCGCCTGCGAGCGCGAGCCGGTGCTGCTGGTCGGTAACGACACCGAAGCGCGCGGTCTGCTGGCCGAGGTCAACAGCAGCCGCGGCTTGCTGGGAGTTGCGCTGGTGCTGTCGCCCGAGCGCAGCGCGTCA
>JANOEG010000029.1:0-2972 GCA_031413095.1 Burkholderiales bacterium
CTCTTGCCCGAACCTGTCGTGCCGGCGACGAGCGCGTGCGGCGTCTTTGCCAGGTCGATCACCACCGGCGCGCCGACGATGTCCTTGCCCAGGCCGATCGTCAGCATCGATGAAGCGTCGTTGTAGGCCGTGGAGCCGAGGATCTCGGCGAGCTTGATCATCTGCCGCTTGGCGTTCGGCAACTCGAGCGCCATCGTCGTCTTGCCCGGGATTGTCTCGACGACGCGGATGCTCACCAGCGACAGCGAGCGCGCCAGATCCTTCGCCAGGTTGACGACCTGCGAGCCCTTCACGCCCGTGGCCGGCTCGATCTCGTAGCGCGTGATCACTGGCCCCGGCGAGGCTGCGACGACGCGCACCTCGACGCCGAAGTCCTTCAGCTTCTTCTCGATCATGCGCGACGTCATTTCGAGCGATTCGCTCGTCACCGTCGATTCGATGCGGCTCGGCGCAGCGTCGAGCAGATCGACCTGGGGCAGCTTGGTGTCGCTGAGCTCGGAAAACAGCGGCTTCTGCCGCTCCTTGGCGACGCGATCGGACTTCGGCACATCGACCACCGGCCGTTCGATCACGACGGGGGGGTACTCTTCGACCACGTCGCGGTTGACAGCCGCCTCTTCGTCGCGCGCGCGCTGTGCGGCCAGCCCCAGCCGAACGTCTTCGGCCATTTCCCGCTGCGCTTCGCGCTTCTGCTTGAAGGTATCGAACCAGGCGCCAATACGCTCGGCCAGGCGCAACCAATTGAAGTGCAGCGCCATCGCGATCCCGGCCACCAGCGTCGCGATCCAGAACACGCCGGAGCCGGCGAAGCCCAACCACTTCACCGATGTGGCCCCGAGCGCATAACCAAGGACGCCGCCCGCGTGCCCGGGCAGAAAACCTTCAAAGCGGTACAGGCGCGTCGCTTCGAGAGCGCAGCTTCCTGCCATCAACAACGCCAGTCCGGCCCAGAAAACGGTGCGGCTCGGCGATGGAACGGCGGCGCTGCGCAGGCTGCGCGCCAATGCCGCGAACCAGGCGCGCGCAGCCACCAGCGGCAGCCACCACACGCTGTAGCCAAACACGAAATAGGCAAAGTCGGACAGCCACGCGCCCGCGAGCCCCGCCTTGTTGGCGATGGAACCGCCGCCGCCCGATGTGGTGAACCCAGCGTCAGCGCTTGAGTGCGTGACGAGGGCCAGCATGGCCAGCAGCCACAACACAGCCCCGGCAAAGAGCCACAACTGCCGGCGCAAGGGCACTGCGTGAGCGGCGGCATTGGCGCCGGCCGCTGCCGCGCCAGCGTCGCCGCGCAGCGAACCGAGAGGAAAGGTCATCGCTTAATTGTGGCCGAAGGGGCAGCCAGCCCCACGCTAGAAAAAGTCAGCCAGCAGGTCAGTCGTTGTACAGGCGCTGCTTGATGTGCACCGCGCCGTTTTCCTGCGTCTCGATCACACCGCGCTGCTCCAGGTCTTTCATGACCCGGCTGACCATCTCGCGCGACGCGCCGACGACCTTGGCCATGTCCTGGCGCGAGACCTTGTTGCGGATGATGAGCGTGCCGGACACATCCTCAGCCATGTCGAGCAGCGTGCGCGCCACGCGGCCGTACACGTCGAGCAGGGCCAGTGATTCGATCTGACGGTCGGCGGCGCGCAGGCGCTGCACGAGGCCACGCAGGATGCCGTAGGCCAGCGTCGTCGTGTCGGGCAGGCAGCGCGCGAACTCGGCGCGGCCGAGCACCAGCATGTCGGTCTGCACTTCGGCACGCACGGTCGCCGAATGCGGCTCGTTGTCGATCAGGCTCATCTCACCGACGTAGTCACCGGCCTCTAGCACGGCCAGGATCACTTCGCGGCCGCGCGAATCGGCGGTCAGCACACGCGCCCGGCCGTTGAGCAGGATGAACAGCGCATTGCTCTTGCGCCCCTGCTCGACCACCAGCTCACCGCGGCGAAAGCGTCGCTTGACGACGCTGTCGGCCACCTGTTGCGCGTGCTCGTTGCTGAGCATGGAAAACAGCGGCACACGACGGATCAGGTCGAGATTGGAAAGCATCGACATGGGGAAAACTCCTTTTGGTGGTCTTCTTCAAGCTGGCCTCGCCGCACCCAGCTTTTGAGAACCGGGGGCCATACGGCGCGACTGCCTACAATTTAACGACACCGCTATTGTGCCTATTGACAGGCTTGACGCCATGAGGTCCGCACCTCATGTACCTTGGCTGTTGGCGCACCGCGACGCCCCCACCTGCTAGCTGGACCCCTTAACGATGACCACCACCACCCACGCCAAGGTACTGATATTGGGCTCTGGCCCCGCTGGCTACACCGCCGCCGTCTATGCCGCCCGCGCCAATCTGAAGCCGATGCTGATCACTGGCATGGCCCAAGGTGGCCAGTTGATGACGACCACCGATGTCGACAACTGGCCCGCCGACGCGCAGGGCGTACAAGGCCCGGACTTGATGCAACGCTTTCTCGAACACGCCGAGCGCTTCCAGACGCAAGTCGTGTTCGATCACATCCACACAGTCGATTTTTCAAAGCGCCCCTTCACGCTGACCGGCGACTCGGGCAGCTACACCTGCGACGCGCTGATCATCGCCACCGGCGCCTCGGCCAAGTACCTCGGACTGCCGAGCGAAGAAGCGTTCATGGGCCGCGGTGTCTCCGGCTGCGCCACTTGCGACGGTTTCTTCTACAAGAACCAGGACGTGTGCGTGGTCGGGGGTGGCAACACCGCGGTTGAAGAGGCGCTGTACCTGTCGAACATCGCCAGCAAGGTGCACCTGATCCACCGCCGCGACAAGTTCCGCGCCGAGGCGATCCTGATCGACAAGCTGATGGCCAAGGTGGCCGACGGCAAGATGCAATTGCACACCTTTCAGACGCTCGACGAGGTGCTGGGCGACCCTTCCGGCGTGACCGGTGTGCGCATCAAGAGCACCGAGACTGGCAAGACAACAGACCTCACGCTCAAGGGCTGCTTCA
>JANOEG010000030.1:0-1722 GCA_031413095.1 Burkholderiales bacterium
TGCGTGATCTGCGCTTCGGTGGAGAAGTCCATTGCGCTGGTCGGCTCGTCGAGCAGCAGGATCGGCGCGTTGTGCAACACCGCGCGCGCAATGCCGACAGCCTGGCGCTGACCACCGGAGAGCTGCTCGCCACGTTCGCCCACAGGCAGGTCGAATCCTTTCGGATGGCGCTGCACAAACTCGGTCAGGCCGGCGATCTCGGCGGCGGCAACGATCGCCGCGTCATCGACATGCGGCATGCCGAAGGCGATGTTGTCGCGCAGCGAGCCGTGGAAGAGCAGCACGTCCTGCGCCACGTGGGCGATGTTGCGGCGCACATCGGCCGGGTCGAGCTGGCGCAGGTCGATGCCGTCGAGCAGGACCGCGCCGCCGTCCTTGTCATTGGGCTGGTACAGACCCATGACCAGGCGCTGGATGGTCGACTTGCCCGAGCCGACGCGGCCGATGAAGGCCACCTTTTCGCCGGGCGTGATCTTCATGCTGATGCCGTCGAGGGCTGCATCTTCGCGGTTCGGGTACGAGAAGCGCAGGTTGCGCAGCTCGACCTCGCCCTTGAACTCGCGGCGCTGAATGAAGGGTGCAGCGCCTTCCTCTGCGCTCGGCCGCTCGACAGGTTGCGCCATCAGGCGATCGAGCGATTCGAGCGCGGTGCGCGCCCCCTGGTACTGCATCAGCAGCGCCACCACCTGTCCGGCCGGTGCGAGCGCGCGGCCGCTGAGCATGCCGGCGGCGATCAGCGCGCCCATCGTCAACTGGCGCTCGCCGATCAGATACACGCCGACGAGGATCGTGATCACGCTGCACAACTGCGTCAGCCACGCCGTGCCGGTGGACGCCGAGGCCGAGAGGGCGCGCATGCGCACGTTGATGCGCGCCAGGAACGTGTTGGCGCGTTCCCACTTGGCCTGGATCGCGCCCTCGGCGCCCTGGGCCTTGATGGTTTCGATGCCGGTCAGGCTTTCGATCAGGGTCGCGTTGCGCTGTGCCGAGGCGCGGTAAGTGGTTTCCGACAATTGGTGCAGGCGGTGCTGCAAGACCCAGCCGAGCATGACGATGACGCCGAACGTGAGCACGACGGGAACCGCCAGCCACGGCGAAAGCCAGACCATGACGACCATGAACAGCAGCGCGAACGGCAAGTCGATCAGCGCAGTGACGGTGGACGAGGCGATGAAGTCGCGCACCTGTTCGAAGCCGCGCAGGTTGCTGGCGAACGAGCCGACGGATTCGGGCCGGTTGGCGAGCTTCATGCCGAGCACACGCTCCATCAAGCGGGCCGACAGCGTGACGTCGATGCGCGCGCTGGCCTCATCGACGAAGCGGCTGCGCAGGTTGCGCAGCCAGAGGTCGGCGCACAGGATCAGGACGATGCCGATGGCCATCGCCCACAGTGTCTCGACCGCGTTGTTCGGCACCACGCGGTCATAGACGTTCATCGAGAAGATCGGGAACGCCAGGGCAAAGACGTTGACGAGGGCTGCCGCGGCGAGCACGTCACGGTACACAAACCGCTGTGCGCTGACGGCGCTCCAGAACCAGTGGCCGCGTTTTGTCGCGCGGACTTCGAGCGTGCGGCTGTCGAAGCGGAATTGCGGACGCACGAACAGCGCCACGCCGCTGTAGCGCGCCGCCAGTGCGTTGGCTTCGAGCGCGACGGATGACATCACCCTCGTCGGACTCGCGCGTCTCGACGACCGAGGTCTCGTTGTGGCTGCAGAAGGG
>JANOEG010000031.1:0-6474 GCA_031413095.1 Burkholderiales bacterium
TACTCGAGCACAATCACGCGCGGCTCGCGGATCAGCATCGCGCCTTGCACCCACGGCGTGTCGAGGTGCAGGAAGCGCACGCCGCCGTGCTCAGAAATCGTGGCAAACGGAAGGTCGGAGGGCAGATCGGCGGTGTCGTCGCGCATGCTGCGACGATATCAGCCGCCCACCAGCCCGGCCCCCGCAAAGACCTCGCGCCACGCCGCCAGCTTGCGCTCGAACGGCCAGCTCGCATTGGCCGGGCTGGTCGATGGCAGGCGGTGCACGGGCAGGCCGAGCGCGCGCGTGACGCGCATCGAGCGCGCCGATTCGCCGCCGTTGTGAGCGATGGCGGCCAGCTTCGGCAAACGCGCGGCCAGGCCGGCCAGGTCGTTGGGCTGTGCGTCTTCGATCGCGCTGTCGAGGCTGCCCTCGCGGCGGCAGGCGGCGTACACATCCCAGATCGCCAGACCGTGTCGCTGCGCCTGCGCGATGCGTTGCGCATACGGCAGCACCACCAGATCGATGCCCCACAGCGACGACAGGATCGGCCAGAACACGTTGCGCGCGTGCGCGTAGTACTGCTGCGATTGCAGCGACGCCACGCCGGGAAAGCTGCCGAGCACGAGCAGGCGGGCGTCGCGGCGGGCGATCGGGGCCAGGCCTTGCAGCGTCTCCATCACAGCAATCCGCCAAGGCGCGGCAATGCCGAGCACACGTTGGCGCTGGTGAGCGACGCCGCCTCGTCCAGCGTCCAGCCACGCAGCGCCGCCAGCGTGGTCGCAATGCGTGGCAACTGTGACGGCTCGTTGCGTGACGGCGGTTGCGCGGCGCGGTCTTGCGCCTTCACATACAGCCACTGCGGCGGGATGTCCGGCGCGTCGGTTTCGAGCACGGGCACGTCGTCGGCGACCGTGGCGGCGAGCTGGCGAATCTGCAAGGCGCGCTCGAAGGTCATCGCACCGCCGAAGCCGAGCTTGAAGCCGCGCGCGGCGAACTGCTGCGCCTGCACATCGCTGCCGTTGAAGGCGTGCGCGATGCCGCCGGGCACCTCGATGCGTCGCAGGTGCTTGAGCAAGCCGTCGGCCGAGCGCCGCACGTGCATGATCACCGGCAGGCCGTGCGCGCGGGCCAGTTTCAACTGCGCGGCGTAGAAGTGGTCCTGGCGCTCGCGGTTCAAGCCGGGGACGAAATGGTCGAGCCCGATCTCGCCGACGGCAACGAGGCGCGGGTCGTCCTTGCAGGCCTGCAACGCAGCCGAAAGTTTGTCCAGATCGTCGTCCGCCGCGCGATCGACACACAGCGGGTGGATGCCAAGCGCATAACTGAGCTGCGCCGTGTGCGCCAACTGGCGCACGCGCTCGAACGAGGCCACATCGACCGCAGGAATGACCTGCATTGCCACGCCCACGGCACGGGCGCAGGCCAGCACCGCGTCGCGGTCGCCGTCGAATTCGGCAGCGTCTAGGTGGCAATGACTGTCGATCCACATTTGCGGGGGATTGTCGTCATGCAGGGGCTTCCATGCCGTGCTACCGTCCATCTGCGTGCTAGAAGTTCTTGCACGCAGCAGGAGCCCCCCGCATGAAGCGAACCCCGCTCTACAGTGCCCCTCGGCGGCCCGTCGCAGCACCGGCTGCCGACCCTGCAGCCGCGACCCCGCCAACCGCGGTCACATCGACACCCGCGCTGGCCGTGCCTCAGCGGCGGCGCTGGCGGCCAGCGATGTTGGCCACGCTGGCCCTGCTGGCGGCCCTCGCCGCGCTGTGGCAGTTCGGGCCGAAGTTGCCGAAGCCACTGACGCAGAAGGACATCGACCGCGCCGTCCTGCACACGCTGACCAAGACGCCGCTGCCCGCCCCGGCTGCCAAAGCCTATGCGTCGGTGATCGGCTCGGTGGTGCGGGTGGTGGGCTACTCGCGGCCTGAAGCCAAAGCCGGAGAGACGGCCAAGCCCGACGACAAGGCCAAGGCCTTGGTCGGCCCACCGCACGAAGAGCCCGACGAGCGCGGCGTCGGCACCGGCGTGGTGATCGTCGACAACGGCACCATCCTGACCAACCTGCACGTGGTCCATGGCTCGCGGCGAGTCAAGGTGATCTTCGCCGACGGCCTCGAGTCCGACGCCGACATCGTCGGCCTGCAGCCCGAGAACGATCTGGCGGTGCTCAAGGCACGCAAGATTCCGGATGACCTGATCGCCGCAACGATGCGCAGCACGAGCGACCTTTCGCCGGGCGACCGCGTCACGGCCATCGGCTTCCCGTTCGGCATCGGCCCGTCGGTTTCGCACGGCGTGGTTTCCGGCCTGAAGCGCGAGTTCCGCTCGCCCGAGGGCAAGCGAATCCTGACCAACCTGATTCAGTTCGACGCCGCCGCCAACCCAGGGAACTCCGGCGGCCCGTTGGTGACTGACGATGGTGAAGTGGTCGGCATCGTGACCGCGATCTACAACCCGACGGCCGAGCGCTTCTTCGTTGGCATCGGTTTTGCTGTGCCCATCGAGAACGCCGCGCAAGCTGCCGGCATGCCGCCTTTCTAGGAGACCGTTGAATGTCTGATCGATTGAACGCCGAGGAACGTGGCACGTTGATGGAGCAATTGCTCTACGAGGTCAAGCGCATCGTCGTCGGCCAGGACAAGTTTTTGGAGCGCGTGCTGGTGGCCATGCTCGCCCAAGGCCATCTGCTGGTCGAAGGCGTGCCCGGCCTGGCCAAAACGCTGACGGTGAAGACGCTGGCGCGTTCGTTCTCGGGCCAGTTCAAGCGCATCCAGTTCACGCCCGACCTGGTGCCGGCTGACCTGATCGGCACGCGAATCTTCAACCAGAGGAGCGGCGAGTTCAGCACCACGCTGGGACCGGTGTTCACCAACCTGCTGCTGGCCGACGAGATCAACCGTGCGCCGGCCAAGGTGCAGAGCGCGCTGCTCGAGGTGATGCAAGAGCGCCAGGTGACGATCGCCGGCGAGACGCACCACGTGCCCGAGCCCTTTCTCGTCATGGCGACGCAAAACCCGATCGAGACCGAAGGCACCTACCCGTTGCCCGAGGCCCAGGTCGATCGCTTCATGATGAAGGTGTTGGTCGGCTACCCGAGCGAAGAAGAAGAGTTCGTGATCGTCGAGCGTGTCATCGGGCCGGCGATCAACATCGGCGCCGTGATCACGACCGAGCAGCTCGCACAGTTGCAGAAAGAGTGCCGTGCTGCCTATGTCGATCCGTCGCTGATCACGTACGCGGTCAAGCTGGTGGCGGCAACGCGCGAGCCGGCCAAGGTCGGCCAGGTCGATCTGGCCAAGTACGTCGCTTTCGGCGCCAGCCCACGCGCCACCATCTGGTTGATCGAAGGCGCGCGCGCGCTGGCCTTCCTGCGCGGCCGCAACTACGCGCTGCCGGAGGATGTGCAGGATCTCGTCTCCGACGTGCTGCGCCACCGCGTCACCCTGACCTACGAGGCGATGGCCGACGGCATCACGGCCGACAGCTTCATCGAGCGCATCGTCAAAGCGGTGCCCGCGCCTGCCAAACCGCTGCGCGCCGCCAATGGCTGAAGCAACGCCACCGACACCCCAAGCGCTCCTGCAGAAGCTGGAGTGGAAGGTGTTGAAGCGCCTCGACGGCGCGTTGCAGGGCGACTACCGCACCCTCTTTCGCGGCCACGGCGTCGATCTGGCCGACCTGCGCGAGTACCAGTTCCACGACGACGTGCGCCACATCGACTGGAACGTCACCGCGCGCCTGACGATTCCTCACGTGCGCCAATTCATCGAAGACCGCGACCTCACCGCCTGGTTCCTGCTCGACCTGTCGCCGTCGATCGACTTCGGGTCGCAGCGCCGCAAGCGCGAGGTCAGCGAGGCCTTCGTCGCCGTCATGGCCTCGCTGGTGCTGCGCCACGGCAACCGCGCCGGCGCGGTGCTCTATGGCAGCTCGCTCGACACTGTGTTGCCTGCCAAGAGCGGGCGCATGCAAGTGTTGCACCTGATGCAGCGCATGCGCGCTCGGCCGTCCTCGGCAGCCACCGGCACAACGCGGCTGGCTGATCTGATCGAGCGCGCGCGGCCGTCGATCATGCGCCGCTCGGCTGTCTTCATTGTCTCCGACTTCATCAGCGAGTCGGGTTGGGAGGCGTCGATGGCACGCCTGGCGCAAAAGCATGACGTGGTGGCGGTACGCCTGTTCGACCCGCTCGAAATGCAGCTGCCCGAACTCGGCATGGTGCTGATGCAGGACGCGGAGACGGGCGAGCAGATCTGGGTCGACACCGGCGCGCGCGGTTTCCGCCAGCGCTTCGAAGCCGCCGCCGAACGCCGCGAGCAGGAACTGCGCACGTCGCTGGCGCGGGCCGGCGTCGACACGCTCGAGTTGCCCACCGACGCCGACCTCGGCGACTCGATCCTTTCGTTCGTCGATGCCCGCCGCCAGCGCAGCCGCCTAGCGGCTGGTGCGATGCCCTTGCACAATCGGGCGAGGAGAACTGGATGAGAGACGCCGGGCCGTTCCCAAGTCGATCACTCCCCCTCGGGGGGACGGCGCGCAGCGCCAAGGGGGCTCTATGAACTTCCTCTGGCAAGAAGCGCTTTGGTTGCTGCTGCTGTTGCCGCTGCTGGTGTTGGCCTACCAGTGGCTGATGAAGCGGCGCAAGAAAACCGCGGTCGCATGGTCGAGCCTGGCGGTGGTCAAGGAGGCCATGGGCAATCAGCGCCTGTGGCGCCGCCATGTGCCGCCGCTGTTGCTGCTGCTGGCGCTGGCCTCGCTGATCGTCGCTGGCTCGCGGCCGACCGCGGTGCTGACGCTGCCGCTGGTCGAGCAGACCGTGATCCTGGCGATGGACGTCTCCGGCTCCATGCGCGCGACCGACGTCGAGCCGAATCGCCTCGTCGCTTCACAGAACGCCGCCAAGGCCTTCATCGCCGAGCTGCCGCGCTCGGTGCGTGTCGGTGTGGTGTCGTTTGCCGGCACCGCGGCCATCGTGCAGCCGCCGACGCTGTCGCGCGAAGACGTCTCGGCCGCTATCGACCGCTTCCAGTTGCAGCGCGCCACGGCCATCGGCAGCGGCCTCATCCTGAGCCTGGCGGCGATCTTTCCCGATGCCGGCATCGATCTGTCGCAGGTCACCGGCGCCAAGCCGATGCCCAAGGCCCTCGGCGACAACAAGCCAGAAAAAGAATTCACCCCGGTCGAGCCCGGCAGCTACGCCTCCGCCGCGATCATCCTGCTCACCGACGGCCAGCGCACCACCGGCCCCGACTCGATGGACGCCGCGCGCATGGCCGCCGACCGCGGCGTCAAGGTATACACCGTCGGCGTCGGCACCAAGGAAGGCGACACGATCGGCTTCGAAGGCTGGAGCATGCGCGTGCGACTCGACGAAGACACGCTGAAGCAAGTCGCCAGTGCGACGCGCGCCGAGTACTTCTACGCGGGCAACGCGCTCGATCTGAAGAAGGTCTATCAGTCGCTCGGCACGCGCCTGTCGGCGCACCGCAAGGAGACCGAGATCAGCGCGCTGTTTGCGGGGCTCGGCGCGCTGCTGACCTTGCTCGCCGCGGGTTTGTCGGTGTGGTGGTTCGGCAGAGTGGCTTGATCAAAATGTCTGCCCCTCGCTCGCTGCGCTCGCGATCCCCCGAGGGGATGCTCAGGCCGCTTGGGAGCGGCCCGGCGCTGGCCTGACGTGCTCGCTTGGCTCGGTGACGACGACACCATCCCGTTTCCGCCCACGACGCAGGCTCTCGGCCCCGACAGCGATGCACCCGGCTTGCTCGCCGCCGGCGGTGCGCTGACGACGCAGCGGCTGGAGCAGGCCTACCGCCGCGGCATCTTCCCCTGGTACAGCCCGGGCCAGCCGGTGCTGTGGTGGTCACCCGACCCGCGCATGGTGCTGCCTGTGGCCGAGTTCAAGCTGCACCGCTCTCTGAGGAAGACGCTGCACGCCTTCCTGGCCGCACCGGGTTGCGAGATCCGCTTCGACAGCGCTTTCGAACAGGTCATCGCCCATTGCGCCGCGACGCCACGCCACGGCCAGCACGGCACCTGGATCGTGCCGGCGCTGCGCGACGTTTACATCGACTGGCACCGAGCGGGGACAGCGCACAGCGTCGAGACCTGGGTCGATGGCCAATTGGTCGGCGGCCTGTACGGTGTTGGCATCGGCCGCATGTTCTTCGGCGAGTCGATGTTCGCGCATGCCACCGATGCCTCGAAGATCGCGCTGGCCGCGCTGGTGGCTTTCTGCCGCGGCCACAGCATCGAGCTGATCGACTGCCAGCAGGCCACGGCGCACCTGGCGAGCCTGGGCGCGCGGGAAGTCCCACGCGCTGATTTCGAAAGACACCTGGCCCGCACGTTGGGTGCAGCGCCGCCATCGGCTTGGACCTATGATCCGGCGCATTGGGTTCAGCTTCTAGCCACGTGACCGCGCTCAAGGAACTCCCACTCGCCTCGTTGCAGTTCTATGCCACGGCGCCGTACCCGTGCAGCTATCTGCCGGCGCGC
>JANOEG010000032.1:0-2551 GCA_031413095.1 Burkholderiales bacterium
TCGGGCGCCATCAGATCGGCCTCGTCGTCAACATCGAACCGAAGCACCTGCCGGCCGATCCGACCGACGCCGATCGGTGTGCGCAATCGCTCGCCGACGCCTACATGAACCGGCAGTACCTCGACCCGGCGATCAACGGCCGCTACCCCGAGGAGTTGCCGGCGCTGTTCGGCGCGTCGTGGCCCGATTGGTCTGCGGCGGAAGTCGAAGCGCTCGCGGTGCCGATCGACTTTCTCGGCCTGAACTACTACACGCGCAGCGTCGTACGCCACGATCCCAAGGCCTGGCCGGTGCCGGTGCGCGCACTGCGACAAGAAGGCGCCATCTACACCGAAACCGGCTGGGAGCTGCACCCGCCGAGCCTGACCGAGACGCTGCTCTGGATGCACGAGCGCTACGGCGGCCTGCCGCTGTACGTCACCGAGAACGGCGCCGCCTTCTACGACCCGCCCTGCGCGATCGACGGCCCGAACGGGAAAGTCGTCGACGATCCGCTGCGCGTGCACTACCTGCAAACGCACATCGCCGCGGTGGGCGATGCGATCACGCGCGGCGCCGACGTGCGCGGCTACTGCGCGTGGTCGCTGCTCGACAACCTCGAGTGGGCGCATGGCTTCTCGAAGCGCTTCGGCCTCGTGCACGTGAACTTCGAGACGTTGCAGCGCACGCCCAAGGCGAGCGCACGCTGGTACGCACAGATGATCGCCAGTCAGCGCGTGACCTGAGATGGATCCCCCACGCTCACTTCGTTCGCTGCCCCCCGAGGGGGCGCTCAGTGCCTTCGGAACGGCCGGGCGCCACTGAGATGGCGCAACTGCTGCGCGAGACCTTCCGTTCGCAACGGCTCGGGCGAGACGTTGCCTACATGCTCTATCTGCCCGACCTGCCTGCCACGATGAGCGAGCCGGCGCTCGTGCTGTACCTGCTGCACGGCCCCGGCGGTGACGAGAAGGCGTGGACCGGCGAAGACCCGATGTTGCGCGGACCGCTGGTCAACGCGATGCGCAACGGCACGCTGCGACCGTCGGTGCTGGTGATGCCCAGCGTCGGTCGCAGCAGCTGGTGGATCGACGGCGCCGTCGATGCCGCCGCGTCGGCGTTTCTCGAAGACGTGATGCCGCATGTGGAAGCGCGCCTGTCCTTCCCGGTGCATCGACAACGGCGCGCGCTGCTGGGCGTGTCGATGGGGGGCTTCGGCGCGCTGCAGTTCGCACTCTCGCAGCCGCAGCGCTTCTGCGCGGCCGCGCTGATCAGTCCGACGGTCTATGACCCGCTGCCGCCCCCCGAATCTGCCGCGCGGCGCACGCCGCAGTTCGTGCGCGACGGCCAGTTCGACGAGCAAGGCTGGCAGGTCGCCAACTACCCGGGCCGGTTGGCGGCCTACGCGCGCGCACCGCAGAAGGTGGCGTTCTGGATCTCGAGCGGCGACCGCGACCAACCCGGCATCCTTCGCGCCGCGACGCAACTGCACGCACGCTTGCACGCGCTGCAGCCCGACCGCACGGAGCTGCTGCTGATGCCAGGCCGCCACGATTGGGCGACGTTCGACGCCGCGCTGGCGCCGGCCCTGGCTTACATCGACAAACGCTGCCGCTGACGCCGCGACACCGGCGACGCTGATCGGCAACAGGGCCGAGCAACGGTCGCGCGCCTGCGCTCGATTTGCCAATCGGCGGCTGCGGGCTCGGTGAGTTCCCCGAGAACAAAAACAAACACTCTGTTGCTGCAAGTCGAAAAAACGTTCACATCGGCCATGGGATGGATCACAACTATTGCTTACACATATAGTCAAGTCAAGACGACGCCACGCCCATGAACCAGCGACTTCTTCGACCTCACCGACGGCAAGCCCGGCCAGGGCAGACCCGAGCCGTCAACGCGGGTCCGGCACGGCGACAACCAGCCCAACCGCACTCGCGGCCATACGCAAACCCTCCGCATCGCGGTGATTTGCCGCTGCTGACAGCCATCACCCTGTCAGGGAAACATGTCCGGGCGGAAGGGCGTGGAGTAGTGCCTGTGTGTCTGCGCGACACGCCGCCAAAGTCCGCTGCGTCCACCTCGAACTCGCGACTCGCATGACCTCACGCACTACCCGCCCCGGACTGACCCGCCGCCAAGTCGCCGCCGGTGCCGGCGCGCTCGCGCTCGCGCCGCTGTACGGCGCCTATCAGGCCACGCGCACGGCGCCGATTTCGCTCGCCAGTCCGGCCGCGACCGTCGCCGATCTGGCGCCGCGGATTGCGCCGCCCGCCTTTCTGGAAGACCTGAAGCAGCGCAGCTTCCGCTTCTTCTGGGAAACCACCGATGCCCGCACCGGCCTGGCTCCAGACCGTTGGCCCGCGCGCTCGTTCGCCAGCATCGCCGCCGTGGGCTTCGCGCTGACGGCCTATCCGATCGGTGTGGCCCGCGGCTGGATCACGCGCGAGCAGGCACGAGATCGCACACTGGCCACGCTGCGCTTCTTCCACGACGCGCCGCAAGGCCCCGAGGCCACCGGCACCGCCGGCCACAAGGGCTTTTTCTATCATTTCCTCGACATGGCCAGCGG
>JANOEG010000033.1:0-6515 GCA_031413095.1 Burkholderiales bacterium
GAAAACACAAGACATGACACCGACGACTTTAGAAATAGATATCATGGGAACCTCCTCGGTTAGATGTAAAACAACCTACGCTATCTTATACGCTCATCGGAAAGTCTTGGTCACCGCCTACCTCAACGTGCGGTTGGAGAAACACACCGAGCGCCACAAGCGCAACCCGATGGATCTGTTCCGCGCCGCGGTGCAGACCTGGCCCGAGGTGATCGAGTGCGCGTCACTCACCGGCGAGATGGATTTTCTGCTGCGGGTGGTGGTCGAAGACATGGCGCACTACTCACGCTTCATCATGGACACGCTGCTCAAACACCCGAGTGTGCAGGACTGCAAGACGAGCTTCGTGCTCGACCGGGTCAAGAACACGACGGCGCTGCCGGTGTAGGCAGCGCCCCTAGGCGCTCGCCCTCAGGCTGGGACCTGGATCACGCGCGTGGTCGGTGTCGGCGCCGGCCACGCGGCTTCGTTGCCAACACGCACCATCATTTCGTTGGTGTCGAAATAAACCTGCCAGTAGTGGTCGTTGTGGCAGTACGGTCGCACAGCAATCACCGGGCCGTTGCCGTTCAGATCGAGCAGGCTGACTTCCGGTGCCGGGGTCGCCACCACGTTCGGCACCTTCGCCAGCGCAGCCTTGAAGCGCGCGATCGCATCGAGCGGATCGACGCCGCCCGCCAACTGAGCCGTGCGCTCGACGCGCCGCACCGGCGTGGCCGAAAAATTCTGGATCGTGTCGCCGAAAATCTTGCCGTTGCCGACCAGCGCCATCACGTTGTCGGGTGTCAGCAGGGTGGTGCCGAACAGTCCGAGTTCTTTCACAGTGCCGGTGACCCCCGCAACACTGACGAAGTCGCCGACTTTGAACGGCCGCAGGATCAGCATGAAGGCGCCCGCCGCGAAGTTGCCGAGCAGCCCGCTCCAGGCCGCGCCGATGGCCACGCCGGCGCCGGCCAGCATCGCCGCAAACGACGTGGTCTCGATGCCGAAGTAGCCCAGGATGCCCAGGACCAGCGCGATGTTCAGCGCGATGGCGACGATCGAGCCGAGGTACTTGGTCAGCGTCGGATCGACGTTGTTGCGGTTCATCGCCGCCTGCACCAGCCCGATGACCCGGCCGATCAGCCAACGGCCGACGATCCAGAACGCGATTGCCGCGAGCACCTTGACGGCCAGGTCGCTGGCCGTGGTGGTGAGGAACTTCTGAATTGCCGCCATATCCATGTCTGCCTCCATGAGCACCGCGAGCCTGCGGCATTTGGGCCGCGATGCTACCCGGTCGGCGCGACCGTCAGACGTCGATGTCGCGCAGCAGCGCCAGCGTCGGCGCGGGCCCGAGCTGCAGCATGGCGCCGATGTCGGTCAGGTCGTCGTGCAGGGCCGGGTTGTCCCAGCCTGCCGCGGTATGGCGGGCCACACGCACCGCGAGTTGCACGTTCTTCACCTGCATCTGCTCGGCGTGCCGGTCGTCGCTCAGGCGCACCAGCAGTTCGGGCAGGTGCCACGCCTTCATCAGCGCTTGCTGCAGGTCGGCCAGCTCGATGCCGAGGACGGCTTGCTGCGCTGCTGCTGATCGCAAGGCTGGATCGGCCTGTTGCCGACGCGCGATATCCATGGCCAGCGCCGGTGCGTTGCACCACAGCAGCAGCTCGGCAAAGTCATGCAGCAACGCCGCCTCGTGCAGCAGCGCTGCATCAGGATCGAGTCGGTGTGCCGCAAAGCCGAGTGCGAAGCGGGCCGCACGGTGCGCGCGGTCGATCACTGCGCTGGCGCCGGCCAGCGCTTGGGGCACATCGCCGAGCGCGTCTTCGATCGTGACCAGTGATGAGAAGCTGCGAAAGAACGGGCCCACGCCCATCAGCACCAGCGCGGCCGTCACCGTCTCCACATCGGTCTCGCGGCGGCTCACCGTGCCGACGTGCGACAGCAGCTTGAGCGTCATCACCGGATCGGCGCCGATCGACTCGGCAATCGTGTGCGCATCGACGGCGTCTTCGTGGTCGATCAATTCACCGATTGCCGCTGCCGTGCCTGCCATCACCGGGATCGGCGCGGCGCGGAAGTGCGCGAGCCACCTCGCCAGATTCGGCGGCGCGGTGTGCAGGCGCATTCGGGTGGGCGTGTTCATGATGGCGGCTCGTGCATCGTTATCGGCGGGCTGCGCCGACGCTTGAGCCTGTGCTCAGAAGCGCAGCATCAGACCGCGGCTGGCGTCGGCGCGGCCGTGAAGCATGTCCAGGTAAACAGCGCGCACTGCCTCGGCGCCAGGCCTCGCGTCGATCGTCAGCCACGGCGCCGTGCCCTCGGTCGCCCGCGCGATGAATTCGGCCCAGGCCTCGTCGATCTGCGCCAGCATCGCGGCGCGGCCCAGGCCCTGCGGCGGCGGTGCGCTGCGCTTGTGCATTTGTGTCGGGGCGAAGAAGAGCTGGGGCTTCGGGCCGGGCAGGCCGCCGCCGGAGCCGAGCGCCTCGTGGTGGGTGCCGCCGACCGAGCAGCTGTAGGCGAGTCGGTCGCGCCAGTGCTCATGCACCTGGCGACGAAAGGCAGCGTTGCCGGCAAAGTCGATGTACAGCGTGGGCTCGTGGGCCGGCAACGACGCCAGCGCGCCGTAGTCGATCACGTCGTCGAAGACGCCGAGCCTCGATACAAACGCGTGGCGCGCGGGCGCTGTCGCGCCGACGATGCTTGTTGGCGCGCCTCGCCGCTTCAAGCAGAACGCGGTCGCGTAGGCGGTCTTGCTCGACGCGCTCGACAGCAGCATCGTGCTGGCGCCGAAGTCGGCAGCCTCCTGCATGAAATCGGCAATCAGCCACGCCGTGGCGAACAGCGGCCGCAGCACAGCGACCTCGCCTTCGCGCTGCGCGTCTGTCTTGTCTACGCGCTGGTAGCGGTTGTACAGAACAGGCAATTCGGCGCGATGCGCGCTGGCATCTGTGAAGCCGTGGGCGCTGATCGACGCTGGCTGCACCACGGCATGCGAGGCCATCGGCCAGTAACCGTAGAAACGTTCGCCCGCTGCGACGCCGTCGCAGGCTGAGGCTTCGACAACGGCGAAGCCCCAGACCGGAATGCAGCCCCAACCGTCGGTGGCGGGGAAAAAATTCCAGTAGTGCATCGTCTCGCCGAACACCGCATAGGTGATGTTGTTGGCGGTGAAGACGAAATGCTCGACCCGCAAGTGCACCTGGCCCGGGGCTGGCGGCAGGCTCGTATCGAAACTGTCGATGCGCGTTTGCGACAGGTCTTTGCGCTGGACGAGGAAGGTGTGGCCGGTGGTCATTGCGGCAGACTCCGAAGTGAGGGGCGACCCTCGCGGCGAGCGTAACTCGCCACGAGGGTCGCATCATCACAGTCGGCTCACGCCGGGCAGCCAGGCTACAAGCTGGCCGTCGACGTACAACGCGCCTTCGAGGGCGCCCGCTTCGGCGTGGAACTCCACGTGGGGGACTTGGGCTTCGACGGGCGGCCCCATCGAGGGTGCTGCCAGCCGGTGCGCCATCCGCTCCAGGCCGATGCTGGCGCCGCGAAGCGCGATCGCGGCCACGAGGCGCAAGCTGCCCGGTCGTACGGGCGATTGAACATGGGGGCTCATGGGAATCTCCTGGCGGCGCCGTGGCCGCGTGTCATCGGTTTATCTGTTGTGAGGCGGCCGTTCCTTGACGGTCATGCGATCGAGCTCGCGACGCAGCTCGCGCGTGCTCTTCTGGCGCTGCGCGCCGCTGGACGGGCCATGCGCGCCGGCCTGGCGCAAGCGGGCCGGTCGCACGAGCGGATTGCGCGGGGCGATGCGAGGCAGGGTGATCTTCATCGTCGGACTCCTGATCAATGGGTGGGCGAAAAAATGCAAAAGGCCCGGGGCATTGCTGCACCGGGCCTTCAGGCCGAGTCGCTGCGGACGCTAAGTCGTGGCAGCGATGACGGCTGGCGCCCCGGGCAGGGCGAGGTTGTGGAACGCGGCGCCCATGCGCAGTCGGCGTCGGCGGCAGGCGAAGCGGATCGGGGCGGTCATGCGTTCCTTCGAGTTGGGGGTGAATCAGGGGGCGTCACTGTGGAGGCACGAAGGCTCTTTTCAACAGCTTGCGCAAATGATAAACGAATCATTATCTTGCGCAAGTGATTTTTCTCCCTAGAACAAGGGAGAGTGTCAACGTTTGTTCTTCGGCTTCAGCGGGGCGACACCGGTCTGCGTCTTCAGCCACAGCGCATGCGCGTCTTCGTCGCGCTTGACGGCCCGGGCGCTCTGCTCGGGCTTGGCTGGCGTGCCCGGCATCAGCACCTCGCCTAGCAGATCGAGCAGCCGCGTGCGCGCGCGCTGCGGATGGCGGCGGTAGTAGGTCAGCACCAGGCCGACGATGAAGCGCTCGTCGTCGTCCTGCGGCAGCGGGCTGTCTTCGGCGGGCTCGGCTGCTGCTGCCGTCTTTCCCGGGGCAGAGACGGCGGTGCCGTCGTGCGCCTGGTCCATCCAGCCGTACGGCTTGTGCGTGAGCTGCTCGAACTGTCGCGCCAGACGCTCTCCGATCTGCCGCGAGCGGCTCTTGATCTGGCTCCAGTAGCTCGGCTGGATCTGCAGGCGCTCCGCAAAGCGCCGCTCCAGGCCGCGCAGGGTGGCGGCATCGGGGTCTTTGACGGTGGCACGAACGAATTCGTCGAACAGCCGCAAGGCGTTGTCCAGGCGGATCTGCGCGACGTCGCGCACGGCAGCAGGCATGCCCCAATGATAAAGGCCGCTTGCCCGTTGCATGGCCCGGGCAGCGGCCTACGATGCGGCCATGAATGATGTCGGCAACTGGCCCGCCCTCGGTCTGGGCACGTGGCGAATGGGCGAGAACGCGCGCACGCGACGCGCCGAAGTCGCGGCGGTGCGCCTGGCTCTCGACATCGGCTACCGCCTGATCGACAGCGCGGAGATGTATGGCGACGGCGGTGCCGAAGAGGTGGTCGGCCTGGCGCTGGCCGAGGCGCTGCGCGCCGGCGATTGCAAGCGCGAGGAACTGACGATCGTCAGCAAGGTGCTGCCGAGCAACGCCAGCCTACACGGCGTGGTCGCGGCCTGCGAGCGCAGCCGCCAACGCCTGGGCGTCGACATGATCGATCTGTACCTGCTGCACTGGCCGGGCTCGCACCCGCTGCGCGAGACCGTGCAAGGCTTCGAGCAGTTGCGCGCGTTAGGCGCCATCGCGCACTGGGGCGTCAGCAATTTCGACCTCGCGGCGATGAAGAAGCTCGTCGCGCTGCCCGGCGGCGAGCGCTGCGCCGCCAATCAGGTGTACTACTCGCTCGGCGAGCGCGAGATCGACTTCGACTTGAAGCCGTGGCAACAGCAGCGCGCGTTGCCGCTGATGGCCTACAGCCCGATCGATCAGAGCGCGCTGGCCGGCGATCCTCGGGTGGCGGCGCTGGCCGCACCACTGGGCTTGACGGCGGCACAGCTCGCACTGGCGTGGACGCTGCGAGACGGCAACGTGATTGCCATTCCAAAGGCTGTCCGCGAGCCTCACTTGCGCGAAAACCTGGCGGCCGGCGACATCGAACTCGACGCCGCCACGCTCGCGGCGCTGGATGTGCTGTTCCCGCCGCCGCGAAAAGCGCAGCCGCTGGCAACGACTTGAGTCTGCACCTCCAAGGAGACCTCGCATGAGAGCATCGATCGCATTCGGCCTCGCGTTGTTGTGGGCTGCGACATCGCTGGCACAAGCTGCCGAACGCGCCATCGACAAAAGCATCGACGTGCCAGCCACGCTCGACGAGGCATGGGACGCCTGGACCACGCGCGATGGCATCGTCAGCTTCTTCGCCCCCGACGCGGTGATCGAGCCGCGTGTCGGCGGCGCGTTTCACATCCACATCGATCCTGGCGCGCCCGCAGGCAGCAAAGGCGCCGACGACATGCGCTTCATGGCGCTGCAGCCCAAGCAGATGCTGAGCTTCGACTGGAACGCGCCGCCGCACCTGCCCGACGCGCGTGCGCAGCGCACCTTCGTTGTCGTGCGCTTCGAGCGCTTGAGCGACCGGCTGACGCGCGTGACCTTGCACCACAGCGGCTGGGGCGCGGGCGGCGAGTGGGAAAAGGCTTACACCTACTTCGACGGTGCCTGGGTCAACGTCCTCGGCAATCTGAAGAAGCGCTTCGAGCAAGGCCCGCAGGACTGGAAGCCGTGGCTCGAACTGCTGCGTCGCTGGCGCGAGACGGCGCCGTCCACCCCCTCGGCCGCGAGCGCCGCGACAAAGTAGCGTGACGGAAGTCGTTGCAGGCCCGCGCCGGTCGCGCTGCGGGAGGCGCTCGCCGCTAACCTGTTGTGCGTGGGATTTCTCGACGAACTCAAAGAACAGACGCGCGCGTTGCAGACGACCGAAGCCGTTGGCCCGGACGCCGAGACCGTGGCGCGCAACCGGCGCTTGGCCAATGGCGCCTGCCGTTTGGCGCACGACTATTGGAAAGAGCTCTGCGAGCAGTTGAACCTGATCCGATCGCCCTGCGCTGCGCGCTACGTGGTCGGGGGCCGCGAACCGCTCGG
>JANOEG010000034.1:0-2731 GCA_031413095.1 Burkholderiales bacterium
CGACCAGAAGTTTTGGCTGCAGCCACGCTAGTTAACTTTAATTCATTTATTGTTCTTACCCCAACTTCAGAAATTTTTAATATTCGTAATGTTGCGATATCCCCAAGCGATTTAAGCGCTGGGCCCGAGCACGACCCCGACAGTTTTGTCCGCGCCGAGGGCGCTGAAACCTTCCGCAAACTGGCCGCCCACCCCACCACGCTTACCGAGTTCCTGCTGCGCGAGCTGTCCTCGCATGTCGACCTGGCAACCGCCGAAGGCCGCGCCCACCTGGTGTTCGAGGCCAAGCCGATGCTGCAGCGGCTGGCGGCACCCATCGTGCGCGTACAGCTCACCAAAGCCATCGCGGCAGCAGCGGCGCTGACACAGGCCGAAGTCGAAGCGCAATGCGGCCTCAAGCCGCTGGCGCGCGGGCGGCCGCCACCGCCGAAGTCGCGCGGACGGGTAGCGACCCAATCGCTCGAAAGCCAAATGCTGGAGCTGGTGATCCGCCGGCCGGAGCGGGCGGCACGCCTGCCCTGGGAGCAGATTTCGCTCGAAACTGTCGAAGGAAGAGTCATGCGCGCCATCGCCGATGCCTTCGAGCACGGCGAACTGGCTGCCGGAGAAAAAGGTTTGGGCCTGTTGCTGGAGCACTTTCGCGGCAGCCCCCATGAAGTTGCCATCGGCATGATGGCAGCGACCTTGGCCGAGGACGTCGACGAAGGCGCGCTGGAAAGCGTGTTCAGCGACGCGCTGGATCGCCTGCGCCAGAGTGGCCTGTCGCAGCAAATCGCCGCGCTCAGCGCCCGTGCCCGCGGCGGCAGCTTCAGCGCCGCCGACCGTGACCACCTGAAGGAACTGTTGGCCCGCAAGGCCCGCGGCCCCGGCGCAAGCGGGGTGGACACCGCAAAAGAAGGTTGATTCTCCTGTATAATTGAACGTTTTCCGCAAAAAAGCTGCGGGCGGCTGGCGCAACCAAATCAACGCCATGGCAGCCGCTTGACGAAGAAGGAACGACATGTCCAATACCACCAAGCAGGCCAAGGCCAAGGTAGCCCCGAAGGTCGCCGCCCGCGCCAAACCTCCTGTCAAGAAAACTGCCGTCAAGAGCGCGCCTAAAACCGTGCCGCGCAAGGTCGTCAAGGCCGCAGCGCCGAAGCCCGTTGCCAAGCCTGCGCCGGTAAAAGCCGCGAAGACAGCACCTGCGCCCAAAGCGCCCAAGGCTGCTGCCAAAGCCATCGTCGCACTTGCGGCGGCGACAACCGAGGCACCCGCAGCGCCAGCAGCGCCAGCAGCCACGCCGAAACGCCCGGAGCCCAAGGGTCGCAAGGGTCGCGGCAAGGTCCCGCTGATTCTGCCCGCATCCGCGCTGCCACTCGACCTCGAGACCAAGCGCACGCGACTGAAAAACCTCATTGCACTCGGCAAGGAGCGCGGCTTCCTCACCTACGCCGAAATCAACGACCACCTGCCCGACGATCTGGTGGACGCCGAGCAGATCGAATCGATGATCAGCGCCTTCAGCGACATGGGCATCCAGGTCTTCGACGAGGCCCCGGCCGCAGAAGAGTTGCTGCTCAACGAAACGCGGCCGTCCCAGGTGGACGACCAGGAAGTCGAGGAACAAGCCGAGCAGGCACTGTCGTCGGTCGAGTCCGAGTTTGGCCGCACCACCGACCCGGTGCGCATGTACATGCGCGAGATGGGTACGGTCGAACTGCTCACCCGCGAGGGTGAAATCGAAATCGCCAAGCGCATCGAGGATGGCCTCAAGCACATGGTCATGGCGATCTCCGCCTGCCCCACCACCATCGCCGAGATGCTCGACCTGGCCGGGAAAGTGGCGCGCGAGGAAATGCGCATCGACGAACTCATCGACGGCCTGATCGATCCGCACGCCTCGGACCAGGACGTCGAAGGCATGGCCGAGTCGGAAGAACTCGAAGTCGAGGAAGAGGAAGTCGACGAGGATGACGACGGCAGCGCCGCCGTCTCCGCTTCGCTGCTGCAATTGAAGCAGGATGCCCTCGAGCGCTTCTCCAACATCCACCACCTCTACGGCAAGTTGCAGAGTGCCCTGGGCAAGCGCGGCTCGCAGGACAAGATCTACCTGCGCCTGCAGAAGCAGATTTCCGGCGAACTCATCAACGTGCGCTTCACCGCGCGCACCATCGAGCGACTGTGCGACTCGGTGCGCCATTCGGTCGAGCAGATCCGCGCCCATGAACGCAAGATCCTGCATCTTTGCGTCGACAAGGCGCACATGCCGCGGCCGCATTTCATCAAGGTCTTTCCCGGCAACGAGATCAACATGGAATGGCTCAAGCACGAGGTGCAGTCGGGCAAGCCCTACACGGCGCAGCTGATGCGTGCCGCGCCGGCCATCATCGAGGAGCAGCAGAAGCTCATCGACCTGCAGACGCGCATGGGCATTCCGCTCAAGGAAATCAAGGACATCAACAAGCAGATGTCCACCGGCGAAGCCAAGGCCCGCCGCGCCAAGCGCGAGATGACCGAGGCCAACCTGCGCCTGGTGATCTCCATCGCCAAGAAATACACCAACCGCGGCCTGCAGTTCCTCGACCTGATCCAGGAAGGCAACATCGGCCTGATGAAGGCGGTGGACAAGTTCGAATACCGCCGCGGCTACAAGTTCTCGACCTACGCCACGTGGTGGATCCGCCAGGCAATTACACGCTCGATCGCGGATCAGGCGCGCACCATCCGCATCCCGGTGCACATGATCGAG
>JANOEG010000035.1:0-1879 GCA_031413095.1 Burkholderiales bacterium
GTACGTACTGGCTGTCGGTGTAGAGCTGCACGTCGCTGTTGCGCTTGAGCGCGGTCAGTGCCTCGATCACCGCCGTCAACTCCATGCGGTTATTGGTAGTGACTGCCTCGCCGCCCCAGAGTTCCTTTTCGTGACCGCCCGTTTTCAGCCAGGCGCCCCATCCACCCGGCCCGGGGTTGCCCTTGCAGGCGCCGTCGGTGTAGATCGTGATCGTGGCCGCTGCATCTGAAGTGCTCATGAATCCTTGTCGTTGTGTCTTTTTTTGCGTTGAATGTTGGCTACCACAGCCGGTGCAGCCACGGCTTTCGTGCGTTCTCGCTTGACGAGGCCGACCAGCCGCATGCCGCGCACGCGCTTCACGGCCACCACCATGTAAACCGCGCCGAAGACCGGCCACCAGCGGTCACCGACACGGTCCATCCAGGCGAAACGGTCAAGCCAGCCCGGCGAGTCGAGCGCGGGCCGGTAGGCGCCGAAACGCCCGCCCTCGACTTCGAAGCTGAGCAGGCGCAGCCAGTCGCGCAGCCGCCAATAGCCGATGAATTCGCCCGGCCGTGGCAGGAACGACGGGCCTTTGCCACCGACCAGACGGCGCACGCGCCCCAGACGCTGGCGCAAACCCCAGAGGCTGGCGGGATTGAAGCCGAGGATCACGAGCCGCCCTTCCGGCATCAGCACGCGCTCGACTTCAGCCAGCGTGCGATGCGGGTCGCGCGCCAGTTCGAGCGTGTGCGGCAGCACAACGAGGTCGAGACTGCGCTCTGCAAACGGCAGTGCGTCGCCATGGGCGAAGACGGCGGCAGTGCGTGGCGCGTGGCCGGTATCGAGCGCCACCCAGCGGTGCGGCATGCGGTTGGAACGCAAGGCATCGAGTTCCGGCAAGCCGATCTGCAGCGCGTGAAAACCGAAGACATCGCTGACAACGCGATCGAGCTGCGCCTGTTCCCAGGCCAGCAGGTACTGGCCGGGCGGCGTTTCGAGCCAGGCGGTCAGCGCTTCAATGCCGGGTTGGGTGTCAGACATTCGCTTGCAAAAGAGGGGTTGCGATCAGGGGAATTGCCAAAGAGGTGCGTTTCTATAATCCGCCCGCCGATGGAATTGATTGCCCTGCCTGCCTTCTCGGACAACTACATCTGGATGTTGCATGACGGCGCACGCGCGCTGGTGGTCGATCCGGGTGACGCGGCAGTCGTGCAGCAGACGCTCGATGCACGGCAACTCGAACTCGCCGCGATTCTAGTGACGCATCACCATGCCGACCATGTGGGCGGCGTCGATGCGCTGCGCACGAGATTGCGTGGCCCCGTCTTCGGCCCGGCGCGCGAGAACATCCCGAAGCCCTACACGCCGATCAACGGCGGCGAAACCGTCGAAGCGCTCGGCATGCGCTTCGAGGTCTTCGATGTGCCCGGCCACACCGCAGGACACATCGCCTACCTGCACTGCCCTGCAGCTGAGAAAGCGCCACTGCTGTTCTGCGGCGACACGCTGTTCTCCGCCGGCTGCGGACGCCTGTTCGAAGGCACCCCCGCGCAGATGCACGCCTCGCTGTCGCGGCTGGCGGCCTTGCCCGGCCCGACGCGGGTGTGCTGTACGCACGAATACACGCTGTCGAACCTGCGCTTTGCACACGCCGTCGAGCCGGAAAACAGCACCATAGCGGCTCACACGGCATGGTGCGAGGGCGAGCGCGCACAGGGCCGGCCGACGTTGCCGTCGACGATCGAACGCGAAAAACAGATCAACCCGTTTCTGCGCTGCCAAGAAGCTGCGGTTGCAGCCACTGCCGAGGCGCATGGCGCCCGCAACAACGATCCCGTGGCCGTGTTTGCCGCCTTGCGTGAATGGAAGAATCAATTTCGATGAACCCACTTCTGAC
>JANOEG010000036.1:0-3839 GCA_031413095.1 Burkholderiales bacterium
TGCGCGAACGGATCACCTCGTTTGTGCCGGCCCATCCGATCACCGGCAAAGAGGTGTCGGGCATTGCCCACGCCGACGCCGCGCTTTACAGCGGGCGCCAGGTCATCATCACGCCGCTGCCGCAAACGTCAGTCGAGCTGGTGCAGAAGGCCACCGATGTCTGGTCGGCCATCGGTGCGCAGGTGCTGCGCATGACACCCGAAAACCATGACGCCGCTTTTGCCGCCGTCAGCCACCTGCCGCACCTGCTGGCTTTTGCCTACTTCAGCTCGGTCGTCAACCAGCCGGCGGGCAAGGACTTCCTGTCGCTGGCGGGCCCGGGTTTTCGCGATTTCACGCGCATCGCCGCCAGCAGCCCCGAGATGTGGCGCGACGTGCTGGTGGCCAACCGCGAAGAGGTGCTCAAGCAGTCGCAGCGCTTCCGCCAGGCGCTGGACGCGCTGGAACACGTCATGCGCGAAGGCAACGCCGACGCGCTGGAAGGCCTGATCCGCGGCCCCGCCGAAGGCCGCGCCGGCTGGCAGATGGGCGCGCCGCGTCAGCCTGGCAACGGTGGCAACACCAAGTCCTGACTCGCTGACCCACTGATCGGTTGATTCGCTGAACGCGCATTGCGGCCATTGCGCCGCCTGACCCCTCATGCACGACATTCCCCACCTCGACCTGCCGCCGCTGAATGGCGCCTCCGGCACCGTGCGCCTGCCGGGCTCGAAGAGCATCTCCAACCGCGTGCTGCTGCTGGCTGGGTTGGCCGAAGGGCAGACGCGCGTGCACGACCTGCTCGATTCCGACGACACGCGCGTGATGCTCGATGCCCTGCGCACGCTCGGCTGCGCCGTCACGCACGAAGGTGACGTCTGCGTCGTGCGCGGCCTCGGCGGCAAGCTGACAGTGCACGAAGCCAAACTGTTCCTCGGCAACGCCGGCACCGCGATGCGCCCGCTCAGCGCCGCTCTGGCGCTGCTCGCCGCGCGCGACGGTGGCCGATTCGAACTCTCCGGCATCGCGCGCATGCACGAGCGGCCGATCGGCGACCTCACCGATGCGCTGCGCCAGCTCGGTTGCCGGATCGACGACCTCGGCAATCCGGGGTATCCGCCGCTGGCCGTCAGCGGGCCGAGCACGCTCGCGCTGTCGCAACCGATCCGCGTTCGCGGCGATGTCTCCAGCCAGTTCCTGACCGCGCTGCTGCTCGCACTGCCGCTGGTGTCGAACAGCGGCGCCATCACGATCGACGTCGAAGGCGATCTGATCTCGAAGCCGTATGTCGAGATCACGCTGGCCCTGCTGGCGCGCTTCGGCATCACGGTGCAGCGCGAGGGCTGGCAGCGCTTCGTCGTGCCGGCCCACAGCGCCTACCGCTCGCCAGGCGATGTGTACGTCGAAGGCGACGCGTCGTCAGCGTCGTACTTCATTGCGCTCGGCGCCATTGCAGCGACGAAGAAGCCGATTCGCATCGAAGGCGTCGGCCACGATTCGATTCAGGGCGACATCCGCTTTATCGACGCCGCACGCGCGATGGGCGCGGAGATTCACACGGAGCCCAACGCCATCGAAATCCGACGCCGCGCATGGCCGCTCAAGGCGATCACGCTCGACTGCAACCACATCCCCGACGCAGCGATGACGCTGGCCGTGATGGCGTTGTACGCCGACGGCCCGACGACGCTCGCCAACATCGCCAGCTGGCGCGTCAAGGAAACCGACCGCCTGGCCGCAATGGCCACCGAACTGCGCAAGCTCGGCGCTTCGGTGCAGGAAGGGCCCGACTGGCTGACGGTCGCGCCGCCGACGCACTGGCACGCGGCGGCACTGCACACCTACGACGACCACCGCATGGCAATGTGCGGCTCACTGGCCGCCTTTGGCGGCGTCGCGGTGCGCATCCTCGACCCGAAGTGCGTCGCCAAAACCTTCCCCGACTACTTTGAGACGCTGTTCAAGGTTGCCCGCGCCGAGCCGAACGACGTGCCGGTGATCACCATCGATGGCCCCACCGCCGGCGGCAAGGGCACGCTCGCCGCCGCAGTCGCCGAGCGCCTGGGCTACCGACTGCTCGACTCCGGCTCTCTGTACCGCGTGGCCGCCCTGGCCGCGTTGCGCGCCGGCCTGCTCGACGCGGAGCCGCTCGACGAAAACGCGATCGCGGCGCTCGCCGCCAAGTTGCCGCTGTCCTTCAAATCCGGCGGCCGCATCCGCTTGGCGCAAGAAGAAGTCACCGAGGCGCTGCGAGAGGAAGCCGTGGGTGTGGCCGCCTCGCGCGTCTCCGCCCTGCCCGCCGTGCGCCGCGCGCTGCACGAGCTGCAGCTGTCGTTCCGCCGCGCGCCGGGCCTCGTGGCCGACGGCCGCGACATGGGAACCGTGGTGTTCTTCGATGCGCCGCTCAAGGTCTTCCTCACGGCCAGCGCCGCGCAACGGGCTGAGCGACGGTATAAGCAATTGATTTCAAAGGGAATTGAAGCTAATATCAACAGTCTTCGCGCTGACTTGGAGGCACGCGACCTGCGGGACACCACCCGCGCCGTCGCGCCTTTGAAACCAGCGCAAGATGCACTGTTGCTCGACAACTCCGCCCTCACGATCGAAGCTTCGGTCGAGAAGGTGCTGGAGATGTGGCAACAACGCAGGCCGTTCTTGTAGGAACAAGGGCGGCAGAAGGTCCGACGCTTCCCCTGTGCTGCGTCGGTTGAGCAACCAACCGCCACGCCAGTGGCATCGCAACTCCCCTCCCCACATGTCACAAACCCAAACCGCCACCACCGGCGGCGGCGAGTCTTTCGCCGCCCTGTTCGAAGAAAGCCTGAAGCGCAGCGAAATGCGCGCTGGCGAGGTCATCACCGCCGAGGTGGTGCGCATCGACTACAACTTCGTGGTGGTGAACGCGGGCCTCAAGAGCGAGGCCTATGTTCCGATTGAAGAATTCAAGAACGACACCGGCGGCCTCGAAGTGCAGGTCGGCGATTTCGTCTCGGTGGCCATCGACGCCATCGAAAACGGGCTACGGCGACACCATCCTGTCGCGCGACAAGGCCAAGCGCCTGGCGTCTTGGCTGTCCCTCGAGACCTCGCTCGAGTCCGGCGACTTCGTCTCGGGCACCGTCAACGGCAAGGTCAAGGGTGGCCTCACGGTGCTGGTCAACGGCATTCGCGCCTTCCTGCCCGGCTCGCTGATCGACACGCGCCCGGTCAAGGACCTGTCGCCGTTCGAAGGCAAGACGATGGAGTTCAAGGTCATCAAGCTCGACCGCAAGCGCAACAACGTCGTGTTGTCGCGCCGTGCTGTGGTCGAAGCCTCGATGGGCGAAGAGCGCGCCAAGCTGATGGAAACGCTGCACGAAGGCGCCATCGTCCACGGCGTGGTCAAGAACATCACCGAGTACGGCGCCTTCGTCGACCTCGGCGGCATCGACGGCCTCCTGCACATCACCGACATGGCCTGGCGCCGCGTGCGCCACCCGAGCGAGGTGGTGCAGGTCGGCCAGGAACTCAGCGCCAAGGTGCTGAAGTTCGACTCGGAGAAGAACCGCGTCTCGCTCGGCATCAAACAGCTCGGCGACGATCCGTGGATGGGTGTTGCGCGCCGCTACCCGCAAGGCACGCGACTGTTCGGCAAGGTCACGAACATCGCCGACTACGGCGCGTTCGTCGAGATCGAGCCGGGCATCGAAGGCCTGGTTCACGTCTCCGAAATGGACTGGACCAACAAGAACGTGTCGCCGTCGAAGGTGGTCACGCTCGGCGACGAGACCGAAGTCATGGTGCTCGAGATCGACGAGGAAAAGCGCCGCATCAGCCTGGGTATGAAGCAGTGCAAGGCCAATCCGTGGGAAGAGTTCTCG
>JANOEG010000037.1:0-4488 GCA_031413095.1 Burkholderiales bacterium
GGCTTCGACGCGCTGCCGATCGTCGGGCTGCTGTCGTTCCTGCTCGGCATCGTGGTCGCCTACCAGGGCGCCGACCAGCTGCGCCAGTACGGCGCCAACATCTTCGTCGCCGACCTGGTGGGCCTGTCGATGCTGCGCGAATTTGCGCCGCTGATCACCGCCATCATCATCGCCGGCCGGTCGGGCTCGGCGTACGCGGCGCAGATCGGCACGATGGTCGTCACCGAGGAGATCGACGCGCTGCGCACGCTGGGCATCGCTCCGCTGGAGCTGCTGGTTCTGCCCAAGCTCATCGCACTCGTGATCGCGATGCCGCTGCTGACCGTGTTCGCCGACGTGCTGGGCGTGTTCGGCGGCATGATCATGGCGCGCGCGCAGCTCGGCGTGAGCTACAACGAGTTCCTCGACCGCTTCGTCAAGGCCGTCAGCCCGACCGCCTACCTGATCGGCATCGCCAAGGCGCCGGTGTTTGCCGCCATCATCGCCGTGGTCGGCTGCTTTCAGGGCTTTCGCACCAAGGGCGGCGCCGACAGCGTGGGCCGCCAGACGACGCGCAGCGTCGTGCACGCGACGTTTCTCGTGATCGTCGCCGACGCGCTGTTCTCGGTCGCCTTCAGCGCACTGGACCTCTGACGTGCCGGCTACCACCTCGACTGACGACACGGTCATCCAGATCAACAACGTGTCGACGCGCTTCGGCGACCATGTCGTGCACACCGATCTCGATCTCGACGTGAAACGCGCCGAGATCTTCGCCCTGGTCGGCGGCAGCGGGTCGGGCAAGTCGACGCTGCTGCGCGAGATGATCCTGCTGCAGCGCCCGGATTCGGGTTCGATCGAGATTCTCGGCGTCGACCTGCACGAACTGGCCGACGACGCCGCGCTCGCGCTGCGCCGGCGATGGGGCGTGATGTTCCAGCACGGCGGCCTGTTCGGCGCGCTGACCGTGAAAGAGAACGTCGGCCTGCCGCTGCGCGAACACACCGATCTTCCCGAAGCACTGATCGACGACATCGCCGCCTGGAAGATCGCGATGACCGGCCTTGCGCCGGAAGTCGGCGCTCAGTACCCGGCCGAACTCAGCGGCGGCATGATGAAACGCGCCTCGCTCGCGCGTGCGCTGGCGCTCGACCCCGAGTTGCTGTTTCTCGACGAGCCGACCGCCGGCCTCGACCCGGTCAGCGCCGCGGGGGTCGACGCGCTTGTTCTGCAACTGCGCGAGCTGTTCGGCCTGACGATCGTGATGATCACGCACGACCTCGACCTGTTGTGGCAGGTTGCCGACCGCGTCGCCGTGCTCGGCGACGGCAAGGTGCAAGGCGTCGCCTCGATGGCTGAACTGTCGCGCGATCAGAACCCCGTGATCCGGCCCTACTTCGAAGGCCCGCGCTCGCGCGCCGCACAGGCTCAGGGGCAGGGGCAGCCACGAACCCGGGCGCATGGCGCCGAAAACAAAGGGGCGCCATCATCGAAACCAAAGTGAGCTACACGCTGGTCGGCGCGTTCGTGCTCGTGCTCGGCGCGGTGCTGATCGCCGGCGTGCTGTGGCTCGCTTCGGGCGGGGCCATGCAGAAGAAAGTCGACTTCTACCTCGCGATCGAGGACGAATCGGTCGCCGGCCTGAACCTGAACGCGCCGGTCAAATTCAACGGCGTCGACGTCGGCAAGGTGCACGACATCCAGCTCGACCCGGCAAACCCGGAGCGCGTATTGCTGGTGTTCGCGATCGCGCGTGGCACACCGATCAAGGAGGACACCGTCGCGGTGCTGAAGACGCAAGGGCTGACCGGCATCGCCTACGTCGAGCTTGGCGGCGGCACGCGCGACGCCGCGCCGCTGCGCGCCGGCGCGCCGGGCCAATTCCCGGTGATCCGCACCAAACCGTCGCTGAGCGCCCGGCTTGAAAACGTGCTCACCAACGTGCTGTCGAAACTCGATCACACCTCGGGCAACATCGACGCCCTGCTCAGCGATCAAAACCGCGCGGCATTCAAGAGCGCGCTCGCCGACATCGCCCTGTTGTCGGGCACGCTCGCCGCACGCCGGGGCACGATCGACACCGGCCTGGCCAGCGCCGCACGCACCTTCGACAAAGCCGAACGCCTGACGGCCCGGCTCGGCCAGGTCGCCGAGAAACTCGACCCCGTGGTCGCACAGCTCGGCCCGGCCCTCGAGCGCATCGGCCGCAGCGCCGAGGCGGTGGAGAAGATGGGTAACGAGGCCGCGCTGGCCAGCGCGAGCGCGGGCAAGACGGTGGCCACGGTCGGCGGCGACGTGCAGCGATTCACCGCTCAGACCCTGCCCGAACTGCAGCGCCTGCTGGGCGAAATGAGCGAGCTGTCGACGTCGTTGCGGCGCCTCAGCGAGCAGACCGAACGTTATCCGGCCGGCCTGCTGTTCGGCCGCGGCCCGCTGCCCGAAGGGCCGGGCGAGTCGTCGGCAGCCTCGCGCCCGCCATGAACGCCTTGCGCTTCACGCCATCGTGGCGACGTGGCGCTGCCGGCCTGATGCTGGTGCTGGCGGGCGGTTGCAACGCGCTGCTGCCCAAGCCGGCGCCGATCGCCCCGCCGGCGCACTATTCGCTCGACGGCGCGCCCGCACCGGTGCCGGATTCGCGCAGCGGCGCCTCGACGCGGCCGGCCGCCGCGCCGACACTGCTCATCGACGCTCCACGCGCAGCCGCGGGATTTGACAGCCGGCGCATCGTCTACACGCGCGAGCCGCACCGCCTCGAGGCCTTTGCGCACAGCGAATGGATCGACACGCCGGCGCGCATGCTGGCACCCCTGATCGTCGCCGCCGTCGACACCGGCGGCGCGTTCCGCGTCGTCGTGCCGGCGAGTGCGGCGGCGGCGGGCGACCTGCGCCTGGACACCGAGATCGTGCGGCTGCAGCACGAGTTCGGTGGCGTGCCCAGCCGGGTGCGCTTCACGCTGCGCGCCACGCTCGTCGACCTGACGACGCGTCGCGTGCTGGCGTGGCGTCAATTCGATCAAACCGCGGCGTCGGCGACCGAGGATCCACAAGGCGGGGTGACGGCGGCGAATCGTGTCGTGCGCAGCGTGCTGGATGAGTTGGCGGCGTTCTGCGCCGAGGCGACTCTCAATCGATGATTCCTGTCCGCCGCTTGGTCCCTGGGGGTGGGTCGCGCCGGGAGGACAGCCAGGTTCGTCATCCCGGCGCAAGCCGGGATCCACTCGCGTCACAGGCGCGTCATCTGGCGAGCTCACTGCCTCTGCGCGACGACCCGGCCTTCGGCGTTCACGAACACGCGGTAGCGGTTGCCGTCCTTGCACGACGCGAGGTGGTCGTTGTCGGCCTGCTGCTGCGCACTGACCACTTCACCGCAGGGCAGGCCCAGCAGCATGATGACGGCGGTCAGGTCCTGGCGCAGCCGAGCATCGTCCGCGGCAGCCGACGCGCCGGCGAGGGGCATCGCGAGGGCAACGGTCAGCGCCAGCGCCCGCTTGCATGGGTTCAAGAAGCGGCTCATGGTGTCAAGTGGCGGCGTTGAATTTTTCGCGATCGGCAAGAATGCCCCAGATGGCTTCGCGCGAGCTGGAGATCGTGCTCGCCAGGGACGGGTCGCTGTCCTGCACCAGCGTCAGCACCTTGAGAACCAGCATGTTGAAGGGCTGGCGCAGCGCAGTGACGTCGGCCTGGGGCGCGCTCTGATACTGCGCGCGGAATTGCTTGAGCAGGTCATCGACCTGGTTCCGCAACGCGAGTTTGGTGAAAACGCCGATCGCATTGGTGTCCCTCAGCCGCGCCTTCAGTGAAGCCACGTCCAGGGTCGGCGGCGCCGGCGTGGCGACGAGCGCAGGCGCCTGCAACGCCCGCGGCGGCACGGCGGCCGCGCGCGGCTCGGAAAGCATCGGGGGGGCCTTGGCGGATGGCGCCGCAGCGCTGGCGGCAGCTTCGCTCCTGGAACGTGGCGCCGGTTTGGCCGATTGCTCCAGCTTCGGTGCGGGTGAGGGAACAGGCATCGCTGCGGGCGCGGGCGCGGGTGCGGGCACGGGCACGGGTGCGGGCGTGGGTGCGGACGGCGGTGGTGGTTCGGCGCCCTGCCATCCGCTTTGCGCCACGCCATCGGGCGGCACATCCTTGAGCGTGCCGCAGCCTGCGGCCAGGACCAGCACACTCATTTCGAGCCATCGCAAGGCTGGGGTCATCTGCTTTTTTCGGTTCCACTCCGATGCCCACCTTCTATCCGTCCGCGATAGCGGCGTCTGTTCGGCAGCGAACCCACGTCGAGCCGATGGCTGGGCCCGTCGAACGCGTCAATGCGATGTGCGCTGGCGCACAGACGTCGGATTGCCGAGATCGCTACAACCGGTGCCATCCCGAGCCCATGCGCCCCATGCCCGAACCCACTGACCAGAACCCGCTGCGCGCCTGTGTCGCGATCGACGATTGGGACGCCTTGTTGCGCGCGGTCCAGGAGGCCTCTGCGCTGGACGTTCGCGACCGTCCAGCGGCCCCGCCCAC
>JANOEG010000038.1:0-2534 GCA_031413095.1 Burkholderiales bacterium
GAGCGCGGCCACGCGCTCCGGGCTCCAGGCTTGCCAGCGCTCGTTGCTCGACGATGTTGCGGGCGCGGCTTGCGCTTCGCGCCACATCGGCAGTGCCCAGGCGATCGACAGGCCGAGCAGCGCCACGCCGACCGTGCTCCATGCGGCGCGCGCCATGGGTGTGCCGTCGATGCGACCCCAGGCCCAGAGCGCAAACGCCAACGCGACCAGCACCGCGAGCAGCGCCGCGGCGCCGTCGATGCTGGTCTGCTGGCCGAGCACCCAGACCAGCCAGACCACGGTGGCCAGCATCGGGAAGGCCATGACGGTTTTGAACGTCGCCATCCACACCCCCGGCCTGGGCATCGCGCGAGCGACCGCAGGCCACGCGCTCATCAGCAGGTACGGCAAGGCCATGCCGAGGCCGAGCACGGCGAACAGCAACAACGACTGCGCGGCCGGCAGCGTGAACGCAAAACCCAGCGCTGCGCCCATGAACGGTGCGGTGCACGGTGAAGCCACGGCCACCGCTAGCACGCCGGTGAGGAAACTGTCCGCCAGGGGATGGCGCAGGCGCGCCGCCGCCACGCCGCTCGGCAGCACGGTGCCGAACTCGAACAGGCCGGCGAGGTTGAGCGCAATCAATGTGAACAACACGGCGAGCACGACGACGAATCCCGGCGATTGCAGCTGGAAGCCCCAGCCGATCTGCTCGCCGCCGGCGCGCAGCGCGATCAACAACGCCGCCAGCGCGACGAAGGACAGCACGACGCCCGCGGTGTAGGCCAGGCCGCCGCCGACAAGTGCGCGCCGGCTGTGCGCATGGCCGGCAAAGCCGAGCACCTTGAGCGACAGGATCGGGAACACGCAGGGCATCAGGTTCAACAGCGCGCCGCCGATGAAGGCGAACAACAACGCGACCGCGAAGCCGAACTCGGGCGGTGGTGGCGACACCGCCGCAGCCGGTGTGTCCAGCACGGCCGCTGGCGTGGGCGGTGTCAACGCGGGCCACGCGCCGGCAATCGCAAAGCCGATGCGCGTGCCGGCTGCCTGCCCTGGCGTCGTCAGCACCGCATGCATCTTCGACGGGCTTTCGAAGCGCTGCGGCGAGATCGGCACGTCGGCGCGCCACGTGCTGCCGTCCCACGTGCCTGTGAACTTGGCCGCGTGGTCGATCACACCCGCCGCTTCGGCAAAGAACGCCAGCTCCTTGCCATGAAGCGCGGCGGGCAGGCCGCCGATGCTCATGCGCAACAGCTTGGCGTCGTCGACCAGCTCGGCGCTGACCTTGCCACCTGCCACATCCTTCGGCTGCGCCGCCCATGCTGTCTGGAACAGGGGTCCGTGGGCAGCCGACGTGGCGTTCGCCGGCACCCGCAGCGCGAACTCGCCCTGCTGCGGAATGCAGACATCCTTGCAGACCAGCCACTGCGCCGACAACTTGACGTCGAAGGACTCACCCTTGAAGTCGCTGGCGATGGCGATCGGCACCGGCAACAACAGCTTGTCTTCGTAGCCGTAGTTGACCAGCGGTCCGACCGGCAAGCGCTTGGGTGTCGGCCAAGCGATCTCGCCAGCGCTGGCGCCGGCCGGCAATTGCCAGGCCAGCGTCGTCGGCAGGCCCGAGTCGCCGGGGTTCTTCCAGTAGGTGTGCCAGTGCGGTGCATGCTCGATGACGAGGCCGAGCCACACGGCCTTGCCGGCCGACACGCCTTCAGGCGCATGGGCGACCAACTCCGCGCGGACTTCGTCGGTCTTGACGACGGCGGACTGCGCCTGCGCCCCCAGCGCAGAGGCGGCGGCGAAGAGAGCAAGGATCCAGCGCTTCATGGCCCCGCCAGTGTCACACGCGCGCCGCGCGTTGGCGCAGCATGCGCTGTCGCATCCGCCACGCCAGGCTGATGCGGGAGAACAGCTTCACGCCGAAGTAGCCGAGCACCGCGCCGCCGACGGCGAACAGGCCCATGCCGAGCACCGTCGGCCAGCCCAGCGCCTGCAAGGTGCCGAGCCAGCCGTCGGCCACGGGCGCGGCGGCATCGGGCGCGATGAAGAGTGAACCCGTCTGATAAGCCAGCCACAGCCAACCGCCGATCGTGAACGGGTTGGTGATGAGGGTGACGCCAGCGGCCACGGGGATGTTGGCGCGCCACCAGACGCTGTGCGCCGCGGCCACCAGAATTTGCGCGACCGGAAGCAAGAACGCCCAGAACAAGCCGATCGCCACGCCGCGCGCCACCGATTCGGTCTTGGCGTGCCACAGGCCATGCTCGGTAAGCCGGTGCGCGATCGGCGCCAGCCAGCGGTGGCCAGCGAGCTGGTGGCGATCGGGCAGCGAGCCGCTGATGCGGGCCTGCAGTTGCCGCCAGAAACCGGGTTGTGTCATCGGCACATCATCCTGCGTTGCGCTTGCCTGAGGGAGTTCGTGGGTTGCGGACTCCCTCCTCCAGCGCACCCCCAAAACTCGGATCAAAAAAGTATTTCTGAGCCAATGTTACTTCAAGTACTTCGTGCGCCTGCGGCGTCTCCCCGTCCGGCCCCGCGCGCCGGACGAAAAA
>JANOEG010000039.1:0-2112 GCA_031413095.1 Burkholderiales bacterium
GGCAGAAAACTCGAACCGCCGAACTTCAGATGCAGCGCGATCGCCGCGGCAAAGGTCGCGATGGCCAGGAAGAACATCCACTTGCGGTGGTGCAGCGCCCAGGCGATGACGTTGCCGTAGCGGTCGGCCTGGTGGTCGAACCAGAGGTTGAACTTTTGCAGCGCGAGGCTGATGCCGCGCTTCTCCGCCTTGTCGTGCCCGGGCGGGTCGCCCCAATAGGCCGACAGCATCGGGTCGAGCGTGAAGCTGATGAACAGGCTGACCATCACCGATGCGACGACGGTGATCGCGAACGGTCGGAACCACTGGCCGGTGATGCCGTCCATAAAAGCCACGGGCACGAACACGGCGACGATCGAGAACGTGGTCGCCGCCACGGCCAGGCCGATCTCGGCGGTGCCGTTGAGGGCCGCCGTCACACGGTCGGCGCCGCGCTCCAGGTGGCGCACGATGTTCTCGCGAACGACGATGGCGTCGTCGATCAGCACGCCGATGGCCAGCGACAGGCCGAGCAGGCTCATGAAGTTGAGCGTGAAGCCGGCCAGCCAGACGGCGATGAAGCTGGCGATCACCGACGTTGGCAACGACAGCGCGGTGATCAGCGTCGAGCGCCACGAATTGAGGAAGACGTAGACCACCAGGACGGTCAGGCCGGCGCCGAACACCAGCGCGTGGACGACGTTGTCGAGGCTGTTCTGCGCATCCTCGCCGCCGTCTTGCGTGACTTCGAGCGTGGTGCCCGCGGGCAGATCCTTGCGGATGTCGGCCACGCTCTTGCGCACGGCATCGGCCACGCTGACCGTACTCGCGTCCCGCGCACGCGTGACCGACAGGCCCACGTTCGGCCGGCCGTTGCGCATCGAGTGCGTGGCCTGCTCGGCAAAACCGTCGGCCACCGTTGCCACCTGGCCCAGACGCAGCAGTTCATTGACGCGGCGGCGCACGACGATCTGCTCGAACTCGGCCGGCGTCTCGATACGTCCGACCAAGCGGATGCTCTGGTCTTCGAGCGCACCGCGCACCTTGCCCACCGGCGCGGTGGTGTTCTGCGCCCGCAGCGCCGCCACGACCTCGGCCACCGAGATCGAATACTCGCGCAGCTTCTCGGCATGCAGCAGCACCGAGAGTTCTCGCCGCAGCGCGCCGTTGACGTTGACCGTGGCCACGCCGGGCAGCCCGCGGAGCCGGTCGGCCAGATCGTCTTCGGCCAGGCGCGACAAGTCAGCGTGGCTCTGCGCGGTGGACGACAACGCCAACTGCATCACCGGCTGCGCGCTCGGGTCGGCGCGCGTGATCACCGGCTCGCGGATCTCGGTCGGCAGCTTGTGGCGCACGCTGCCGATGGCGTTGCGCACTTCATCGGCCGCTTCGATCAGGTTCTTCGAGAACGAGAAGAAAACGAGGAACTGCGCGCTGCCCTCCTTTGCCGTGGCAGCCATGCGATCGACGCCGGAGATCGACAGCAGCGTCTTGTCCAGCCGCGTCACGATCTCGCGCTCAACCGAATCGGGCGACGCGCCGGGGTATGTGATGGTGACCACCAGCAGCGGCGGCTCGATGTCCGGGAACTGGTTGACGCGCAGCTTGGACAGCGCGAGCAGGCCCAGGCCCATCAGGCCGATGATGATCACGACCATCGCGATCGGGCGCTTGACGCTGAAGTTGGAGAGGACCATGGCGCGTCTCCTATTTGGGCGTGGATGCCGACGCGGCTGATGCCACCGGCTTCGCCATCTCGACACGCTGGCCATCGATCAGGGCGCTGCCCGGATTGCGCAGCAGCACATCGCCATCAGCCAGGCCGCCCTTCAATTCGTACTCGCCGCTGCGCTCGTCGCGCGCGCCGAGCTGCACGGCGACCTTGTTGACGCGGCCGTCCTTGATCCGCCAGACAAACGTGCTTTGCCCGTTGTCGCCGCTGCGCACGATCGATGCGTCGGCCAAACGCGCCACCGCCGCGCCGCCGCTGGCGATGCGGCCTTCTGCATAGAGGCCGGCGACGCGCGGCGCCTTGGCGCCCTCGGCAAAAGCCACCATCACTTCGACCTGGCGCGTCGTCGCGTTGGCGGTGGCGTCGATGCGCTTGACGGTGCCGACGAACTCTTCGTCGCC
>JANOEG010000040.1:0-4472 GCA_031413095.1 Burkholderiales bacterium
CGTGAGTGCGCAGCGCCTGGTGCCCGGCGACCGCGTGCGCGTGCCGATGGGCGAGGCCTTCCCGGCCGACGGCGCGATCGAAGAAGGGCAGACGCGCGTCGATGAATCGCTGCTCAGCGGCGAGTCGCGGCCGGTGGACAAGGCGGTGGGTGCGATGGCCGTGGCCGGCAGCGTCAACCTCGGCGCGCCGGTGGTGCAGCGCATCGAGCGTGTCGGCGCCGACACGCGCTACGAGCAGATCGCCGCGCTGATGCGCGAGGCGCTGACGCGCCGGCCCGAGTCGGTTCGCGTGGCCGACCGCATCGCTGGGCCGTTCCTCGCTGCCGTGCTGCTGCTGGCGCTCGGTGCGGCGGCGGTGTGGTCGCAGATCGACCCATCGCGCGCGGTCTGGGTGGCGGTGTCGGTGCTGATCGTCACTTGCCCCTGCGCGCTGTCGCTGGCCGCGCCGTCGGCATTGCTTGCCGCCACCTCGGCATTGGCGCGGCGTGGTGTCCTGCTGCGCCGTGTCGAGGCCCTCGAAACACTGGCCCGCGTGCAGCACGTGATGCTGGATAAAACGGGCACGTTGACCGGGGCGCAGCCGGTGTTTCGCAGCGTGCGGGTCCTCGACGACGGCGGTCACGGCGTCGACACGAGCGCGCTCGTGGCCAGGGCCGCATCGCTGGCCACCTGGTCCACGCACCCGCTGTCACAGGCGCTCGCGGCGGCGCATCCGGCAACGCCCGCGCCACCCTGGCATGACGTGCGCGAAGTGCCAGGCTGCGGCGTCGAAGCACTTGATGCGCAGGGCGGCTCATGGCGTCTCGGCTCGGCGCAGTGGCTCGGCGCCAGCGGCGGCGCGCTGTGCTTCGGCCGCATGGAGGGTCCGCTGCTGGCCTTCGATTTCGACGAGACGCTGGCCGACGGCGCGGCTCAAGCGGTGCAGGCCTTGCAACGCTGCGGCGTTGGCGTCACGCTGGTCTCGGGCGACACCACTGAACGTGTGCAGCGCATGGCCGAGCGTCTGGGCATCAGCGGCGTGCTGGCGGCCGCCACGCCCGAGCGCAAGCTCGCCGCACTGCGCGAGCACCAGGCGCGAGGCGAAGTGGTGGCGATGGTCGGCGACGGCGTCAACGACGCGCCGGTGCTGGCGCAGGCCAACGTGTCGTTTGCATTGGCCCACGGCGCGCAGATCGCCCGTGGCAGCGCCGACGCCGTGTTGCTGTCGGGCCGCATCAGCGAGGTGGCGCCGGCCGTGCAACTGGCACGCCGCACCGTGCGCGTGATGCACCAGAACCTGGCCTGGGCCGCGCTCTACAACGCGGTGTGTGTGCCGCTGGCGCTGTTGGGCTACTTGCCGCCTTGGGCGGCGGGGCTGGGCATGGCGGCGAGTTCGGCGTTCGTCGTGATCAATGCGATGCGCCTTTCAAGGTAGCTTGTGGACATCCTCTATTTGCTGATCCCGCTGTCGACTGTTCTCGTGCTCGGCATCGTCGGCGTGTTCGCGTGGGCGTTGCACAAAGGCCAACTCGACGACCTCGACGGCGAGGGCGAACGCATCCTGCTTGATGAACCGCAAGGTCGAAAGCCCGCCGCTCCTCAAGAATCCAACGCAGTTTGAGCAGGAGGCTTCGAGATGGCAACAACGATGGGTCCGGGCGGCGCGGTGTACGAGGACGGCAGTGTTCGCCTGTTCGCGCTGGCGTCGGTGTTGTGGGGCGTGGTCGGCATGCTGGTGGGCGTCGTCATCGCTGCCCAGCTGACCTGGCCCGAATTGAATCTCGGCATTTCGTGGCTCTCCTATGGCCGCCTGCGGCCGCTGCACACCAATGCGGTGATCTTTGCCTTCGGCGGCTGCGCGCTGATGGCGACCTCGTACCACGTCGTGCAGCGCACTTGCCAGACCAAGCTGTTCATGCCGCGGCTGGCGATGTTCACCTTCTGGGGCTGGCAAGCGGTGATCGTGGCAGCTGCGATCACGCTGCCATTGGGCATGACGCAGGGCAAGGAATACGCCGAGCTCGAGTGGCCGATCGACTTGCTGATCGCTGTCGTCTGGGTCAGCTACGCCGTGGTCTTCTTCGGCACCATCGGCACGCGAAAGATCCGGCACATCTACGTCGCCAACTGGTTCTTCGGCGCCTTCATCCTCGCCGTGGCGCTGCTGCACATCGTCAATAGCGCGGCGCTGCCGGTGTCACTCACCAAGAGCTACAGCGCCTACGCCGGCGTGCAGGATGCGATGGTGCAGTGGTGGTATGGCCATAACGCTGTGGGCTTCTTCCTCACCGCGGGCTTCCTCGGCATGATGTATTACTACATCCCCAAGCAGGCCGAGCGGCCGGTGTACTCGTACCGGCTGTCGATCGTGCACTTCTGGGCGCTGATCTTCACCTACATGTGGGCCGGTCCGCACCACCTGCACTACACCGCGCTGCCCGATTGGGCGCAGAGCGTCGGCATGGTGTTCTCTCTCGTGCTGCTGGCGCCGAGCTGGGGCGGCATGATCAACGGCATCATGACCTTGTCGGGTGCGTGGCACAAGCTGCGCGACGATCCGATCCTGAAGTTCCTCATCGTCTCGCTGTCGTTCTACGGCATGAGTACGTTCGAAGGGCCGATGATGTCGATCAAGACGGTCAATGCGCTGTCCCACTACACCGACTGGACGGTCGGCCACGTGCACAGCGGCGCGCTCGGCTGGGTCGGCCTCATCAGCATGGGCTCGCTGTACTACCTGATCCCGCGCATGTACGGCCGCACCGAGATGTTCAGCAAGCGCGCCATCGAGCTGCACTTCTGGATCGCCACGCTCGGCATCGTGCTCTACATCGCCGCGATGTGGATCGCCGGTGTGATGCAGGGTCTGATGTGGCGCGCGGTCAATACCGACGGCACGCTGGTCTACAGCTTCGTCGAGAGCGTCAAGGCAACATACCCGTTCTACGTGATTCGCTTTCTCGGCGGCCTGCTGTACCTGAGCGGCATGTTGTTGATGGCCTGGAACGTGGTGATGACGGTCAGAAGCGGCCAAGTCAAGGCCGCCCCGATTCCCGCCGTCGCGTTGGCGCACGCCTGAAGGAGTAGCCCATGGCCAACCCACAACACACACCGACCGGTCACGAGAAGATCGAGACCAGCAACTTCCTGATGATCGTGCTGATCCTGATCACGGTGGCCATCGGCGGCATCGTCGAGATCGTGCCGCTGTACTTCCAGCGCTCGACGACCGAGGCCGCGCCGGGCGTCAAACCCTACACCGCGCTGCAACTCGCCGGCCGCGACATCTATGTGCGCGAGGGTTGCTACAACTGCCACTCGCAGATGATCCGGCCGTTTCTCTCCGAGACGCTGCGCTACGGCCCGTACTCGACGGCCGGAGAGTTCGTCTACGACCGCCCGTTCCAGTGGGGCAGCAAGCGCACCGGGCCCGATCTGCACCGCGTCGGCGGCAAGTACAGCGACGAGTGGCATCGTGTGCACCTGATCAATCCACGCGATCTCGTTCCCGAATCGAACATGCCGGCCTACCCGTGGCTCGAGCGCGCCGCGGTGGACGCTGCCGAGATGCCGACCAAGCTGACGACCTTGCGCCGCCTGGGCGTGCCCTACAGCGATGCGGACGTGGGTGCGGCGGCCGAGTCGGTCAAGGGCAAGACCGAGCTGGAGGCCTTGATCGCCTACCTGCAAATGCTCGGCACCGCAGGCCCGGCGCAGAAGCAATAGAGAACGAGGGAACCGCAATGGACATCAACGACATCCGCAGCGCCGTCACGGTGCTTGGCTTCGTGCTCTTCCTGGGCTTGGTGCGCTGGGTCTGGGCGGCGCAACGTCGATCGGCCTTCGACGAAGCGGCGCAACTGCCGTTCACAGGCGACGAGGAGCGGCGCGATGAGTGACTTCTTCAGCAGTGGCTGGTCGATTTTCGTCGCGGCGAGCACGATGCTCGGGCTTGTCTTCTGCGTGTTCCTGCTGATCGTTGCCGCGCGTCGGCGCGTTGTCGGCCCAGTGGATGACAACACCACCGGCCATGTCTGGGACGAGGATCTGCGCGAGCTCAACAACCCGTTGCCGCGTTGGTGGATGTTCCTGTTCGTCATCACCGTCGTCTTCTCGGTGCTCTACCTGTTCCTCTACCCGGGCCTCGGCTCGGCGGCGGGCTCGCTGAACTGGACGAGCACCGGCCAGTACGACAACGAGCAGGCCAAGTCCCGCGCCGCGCTGGCGCCGCTGTACGCCCGCTTCACGTCGATGGACGAAAAGCAGCTCGCCGCCGACACGCAGGCCATGGGCATCGGCGAGCGCCTGTTCCTCAACAACTGCGCGGCTTGCCATGGCTCCGACGCGCGCGGCAGCAAGGGAATTCCGAACCTCACCGACAACGACTGGCTGTGGGGCGGCGGCTTTGCCGAAATCCAGAAGACGATCAACTAAGGCCGCAACGGCGACATGCCGCCGATGGCTGCAGCCAGCGGCGGCGCCGACGACGTGCG
>JANOEG010000041.1:0-7349 GCA_031413095.1 Burkholderiales bacterium
GAAGACGAAGCGCAGCACCTGGAATTCTTGTCACGCCTGGACCCGATCGACATCCGCATGCGTGTCTTCTACAGCCGGCTCAGCATCGAGCGCAGCGAACTGGCGCGCCTGACGCAGATCGACTACGAACGCGAGATCGCCTTCATCGCCACTGCACCGACCGAGAGCGGCGGCGAGGAAACGCTCGGCGTCGTGCGCGCCACCTGCGACCCCGACAACCGCGACGCCGAGTTCGGCATCGTCGTGCGCTCGGACTTGAAAGGCGGTGGCCTCGGCCTGCGCCTGATGCAAAAACTGATCGACTGCCTGCGCGCGCGCGGCACACAGCGCCTGGTGGCGACGGTGCTTCATGAGAACAAGCGGATGCTGGAGCTGGCGCATGAACTGGGATTCGTGCATGACGCGCGGCAGCCGGGGGATGGGACGGTGGCGATTGAGTTGGCGTTGCGGTGAGGGTGCGAGGCTGTGGCCCTGCCGCGAGCCGCGCAGTTGGCGCTGGTTGCGACGCGAGCCAGTCCGCGGGCACGGGTGGCCGGGTCGCACTAGCAGTCGGCTCGCCTGGTGACATGTTTCGATGTCATGCATAAGATCGATGTTCACAAACGAGTTGACCACCTCTAAGTCACCCTTCACGATGAAGTTTCGGCGTATCAGCATCCACAACGTGAACGAACTCGTTCCCGATTGGGCCATCGATCCTTACGTGCTTGGACGTCACCTGGACGAAGTCTTCGACTCTCAACCAGGATGCAACCTTGTGCCAGAAGGTTCTGCCGTATACCGAAGCCTGGGCTTCTGGATCGAAGTTGACGCAACTGCGTCTCCTGCTACTACTCGCGTTTGCACACCTGACGATCACGTCGACTTGTCGGGACGTCTCATCATTACGTGCCGATCTCGGGTGCACGAGAGTGCGCAGATAGACCTGCCTTTGAATCCCATATTCAAAGGGTACGAGGCGTTGGCGGGGACCTACTGCGTGTACCTGCATTCGTTCCAAACCGAAGTCCCACTCGGCTACGTTGGAATGACAAAACAGCGCTGGTTCGATCGATATTCCCAGCATCTATCGGCGTCACGTACAGGTTCACCGTTTCTGTTCCATCGCGCCATACGCGAACACCTCAGTGCGACCGTCTATCACAAGGTCTTCTACTGCGAGCTCGATCATGATCGGGCGCTAGGGTACGAAGAAGAACTGGTAAGCATGTTCAGTCTCTACCCTCTTGGCCTGAACATGGTCCCAGGTGGTCGGGCCGCTTTTGCCTATCTCGCGAAACTCGGCCTTCAGGCACGAAGCGCAGAAGACCGCGACTCACTTGTTGAACGCCTGTCTGATCAAGCCGACCTTGACGGCCATCCAAATCCGCTCTGCGCGGCACGATGGGCAACTGACCCATCATTCGCTGAGCGGGTGATCTGCGGGCATAGCGGCAGACTTACAGTCGAGCAAGTCAGCCAAATACGTCGCTTTGCAGCCGCAGGGAAGAGCGTTGCCGCCATCATGGTCGAGGTTTCAGCCCGTAACGAGCGGCAGATCCGAAATGCCCTATCCGGCAGGACATACTCGCGAATCGCAAGACGTAGCTCTCAAGAAACTCCTTCCAAGTAGCAGCGGCACCGGGCCCATGCGGATGATCTGCCGAAGATTCTTATCAGGCCGGTGACCTGCTCCTTCAGCCGTGCGGCGGCCGGGGGTTCAAAGTTCGGATTGCTACCCGGTCGACTTCACCATCTCCCTTATCCCTCTGATCCCGCCGCGGCCCTTGTTCTTCTGTAGCCGCACTGGCGCTTGTAAATACACACAATCATGTGTATTGTAGCGACGTGCGCTATAGCTTCGACCCCGCCAAGCGAGCGCTGAACCTCAAGAAGCATGGCTTTGACCTGGCCGACGCCCGTACGGTGATCGAGTCCGGCAGTACCGTGACCTTCGAGGATCGGCGTTTCGACTATGACGAGGCGAGGTTCGTCACGCTGGGGCCGCTGGGCGAAACACTGGTTGCGATCGTCACGGCCGAAACCGAAGAGCACATCCGCGTCATCTCGATGCGCAAGGCAGACCGACATGAGCAAGACATCTACCGCGAAAACCTCACCTGACCGGCGTGGCGACGCGCCGCTGCGCCGCGCCGACATCACCGCCGGCAAGCTGGTGCTGCGCAAGCGCGCAGCTACCGGCGCCTTGCTGCCCAACAAGCAGCGTGTGAACATCTTTCTCGACGGCGCCGTGATCGAGCACTTCAAGACCAAGGCCGGCGCGCGCGGCTACCAGACGCTGATCAATGAGGCGTTGAAGCAAGCGATCCGGACCGAAGCGATCGAGGCCGTGGTGCGCAAAACGATCCGCGAGGAGTTGCGGCGGACGTGACCGGGCGACCCCTGTCGCATTCAGAACACCTAGCGGCACATACTGCGCGCCATGGCTCTTGCTCACACCGTTCCAGGCGAGGTTGTTGATGTTCAGCCCCTCGGCGCTCATCTGCCGAGTGCGAAGACCGTCGCACTGTTCAAGTCCGAGGACCTCGAGGTCATGCGCCTTGTGCTGCTCGCCGGCAAGTCTCTGCCGCCGCACAAGGTGCCGGGCGAGATCACGGTGCAGTGCATCGAGGGCGCACTCGACGTCACGGCCGACGGCCGCAGCCATGTGCTGCGCGCCGGGCAGTTGCTCTACCTGCGCGGCAACGTCGTGCATGGCGTCACCGCGCTCGAAGATGCTTCGGCCCTGGTGACGGTGGCCCTGCGAAAGTAGTGGCGTTTGTTGAGCCGGGGCTACCTCGCCCTCACGCCCCCAGCAGCGCCTCCAACGCCTGCTCCCGCACCCCGAAAAACCGCTTCAGCTCATCGATCTGCGCAAGTACCGCCGCGCGCGCGGATTCCGACAACGGCTGCTGCCGCTTGACCGCCAGGATCATCTTGTTCTTGGCGGTGTGTTCGAGCGACACGAACTCGAACACCTGGGCGTCGTAGCCGGCGGCTTGCAGCAGCAGGGCGCGCAGGCTGTCGGTGAGCATCTCGGCTTGCTGCTCGACATGGATGCCATGTTGGAACACGCTGCGCAGCGGATGCGGGCTGAGCAGTTGCGGGCGCAGTTGTTTGTGGCAGCAGGGGCTGCACACGATCAGCTCGGCGCCGGCGCGGATGCCGAGGTGGATGGCGTGGTCGGTGGCGGTGTCGCAGGCGTGCAGCGCGATCATCACGTCCATCGGTTCATACGGCCAGGCTTGCACATCGCCTTGCGCCAAGGCCATGCCATGCAAGCCGAGATCGGCAACGATGCGCCGGCCTTGTTCCACCAGGTCGTCGCGCAGCTCCACGCCGGTGACCTGCGGCTGCACGCCTTTGCCGTGCTGCAGCCAATCGTGCACCGCGAAAGTGAGATAGGCCTTGCCGGCGCCGAAATCCACCACGCGGATCGAGGCGCTGTCTTTCAGGCGGGAGCGGTCGATGGCGTGCGCCACGATCTCGACGAACTTGTTGATCTGCTTCCACTTGCGCGCCATCGCCGGCACCAACTGGTGTTCGGGTGTGGTGATGCCCAGGGCGCTGAGAAAGGGGCGGCGTTGATCGATCCAGCGCTGTTTGGCGCGGTCGTGCGTGGTGGTGGGCGGTGCTGGCGCGTCGGCGCCGTCGCCAGAGGGGGCCAGTGCATGCTTGGTGAGGTGGCCCGCGTCGCCGCGCCCCTTTTTGCCCAGCTTCAATTGCAACTCGGCCGTGGTGGTGAAGAGGTGGGCATTGCGAAACACATCGCCCACCAGCTCGTCCACCCGCGCCAGGCCGGCGGGAGCGGGCAGGTTCTTGGTGATGTCGCTGGTGGCGTGGCTGTCGACGAAGCAGAGCGTCGGCTGGCCCTTGAGCACGATGGGCCGCACGGTGGTGCGCAGCACGCCGTGCTCCGCGCCATGCGGTCGCGACAGCACGAGGCGGTGCCACAGCCCCTGGGCCTGCGCCTGGGTCAGGTGGTGGAGAAACTGTTGTCGCGGCGTCGGTCGGTCGGATGGGTTCACGCTCTGATTGTCTGCGCAGTGGGTCGAGCAGAGCGCAGGGCGGATGTTCCACCGGCGCGGCGGCCGCGGCGTTCACTTCTTCGGCGACTTCACCAGCAGCAGCGGCACTGGGCTCATGCGGATCACGCGCTCGGCGTCGCTGCCGACCATGGCATGTTCGATGCCGCGCCGGCCATGCGTGCCCATGACGATCAGGTCGCAGTGGTGCTCGCGGGCCTGATCGACGATGACGTCGCAGACGCGCGCCGCCGCGGCCTCTTCGAAATGGGCTTCACTGGCCACGCCGGCCGCCTTGGCCGCATCGTGCGCGCGTTCGAGCACCTGCTCGCCATGCTGGCGCAGATCGGTGGTCACCATCTCCCAGGTCGTCGCCGTGGCCATCTCCATCATCATCGGGTAGAACTCGACGACGTGCAGCAGCACGAGGCTCGAATCGAAGGCCTTGGCGAGGCCGAGCGCCTCCTGAAAGCCGCGCTGGGCGGTGTCGCTGCCGTCGAGGGGGACGAGGATGCGGCGGTACATGGTGGGCTCCTGAAGACCGGATGCCGCCATGCTGCGCCGTGCCCGGCAGGGCGCATTGATGCCGCGCAATGCAGCAGGTGGTCGCTTGTCTAGCCCTCCAGCGACCGCACCACTTTCATGCGCCGGAATGCACCCGAGGCGTAGCGGGTGACGTTGCCGTACCAGCGTTCCTGCATCTCACGCGCCATCGCCGCGTAGGCGTCTTCGAGGCCGGGCGTAATCTGGAAGCCGTCGTAGTTGACGACCACATCGACGCGGTGGCCGATGGCGCGGCACTGCGCTTCGACCGCCTTGCGGATGGCGTCGATGTCGGCGGCGTGGCGCACCTGCAGGTGCTGGAAGTTCAGGAACAGCGTGTCCTGCGTGGCGTCGTGGTGCACGCGGCGCGCCAGACCGGGGTCGAGCAGCAACTCGCGCAGGCCGATCGGCGCGGCGGCGAACAGGTACGCATCCATCGGCCGCGGCGCTTCGTCCAGCAGCGGCGCAAAGGCCATGCGGTCCAGGATATCGCGCTGCACGTCGATGCCCGGCGCCACTTCGGCCAGCACCAGCCCGCGCGGCGTCAGCTCGAAGACGCAGCGCTCGGTGACATAGAGCACGCGCTGCCCCTGTGCCGCGGCCTGGCGGCCGGCGAAAGTGATCTGCTCGACACGCGCGCAGAATTTCGAGGCCTGGCCTTCGCGCACGATCGCCAGCCGGCCGTCGCCGATGCGCACCTCGAGCCCGCCGGCGGTGAAGGTGCCGGCGAAGACCACGGTCTTAGCGTTCTGCGAGATGTTGATGAAGCCGCCGGCACCCGCGAGCTTGGGCCCGAAGCGCGAGACGTTGACGTTGCCCTCCGCATCGACCTCGGCCATGCCGAGCACCGCGAGGTCGAGGCCGCCGCCGTCGTAGAAATCGAACTGCTGGTTCTGGTCGATCACCGCTTCGACGTTGACACCGGCGCCGAAGTCCAGGCCGCCGGCCGGCACGCCGCCGACGATGCCCGGCTCGGCCGTCAGCGTGATCAGGTCCATCACGCGCTCTTCGTTGGCCACCGCGGCCACGCCCTCCGGCATGCCGATGCCGAGGTTGACGACGCCATCGACCGGCAGCTCCATCGCACAGCGCCGTGCGATCACCTTGCGCGCGTCGAGCGGCAGCGGCGCGATCGAATCGAGCGGCACCTGGATCTCGGCGGCGAAGGCCGGCGAGTAGGCGGTGGCATAGGTCTGGCGGTGGTGCTCGGGCCGCGCGACGACGACCGCATCGACCAGCGTGCCCGGGATGCGCACCTGCCGCGGGTGCAGTGAGCCCGCCTTGGCGATGCGTTCTACCTGCGCGATGACCACGCCGCCGCTGTTGTGCGCCGCCATCGCCATCGCCAGGTTGTCCAGTGTCAGCGCCTCGCGCTCCATCGTGATGTTGCCGTGCGTGTCGGCCGTCGTGCCGCGGATGAAGGCGACGTCGATCGGCAGCGCCTTGTAGAACAGCCACTCGCGGCCGTCGAGTTCGATCACGCGCACCAAGTCTTCGGTGGTGCGCGCATTCAACTTGCCGCCTTGCAGCCGCGGATCGACAAACGTGCCGAGCCCGACGCGCGACAGATGCCCCGGCTTGCCGGCGGCGATGTCGCGGTACAGGTGCGAGATCACGCCCTGCGGCAGGTTGTAGGCCTCGATGCGGTTGGCCACCGCCAACGCGCCGACCTTTGGGATCAGGCCCCAGTGGCCACCGATGACACGCTTCAACAAGCCCTCACGGCCGAGGCGGTTCAAGCCCCGCGCGCCGCCGTCGCCTTGGCCGGCGGCGAAGAGCAGCGTCAGATCGCGCGGCTCGCTGTCGGACGCGAAGCGCTCGGCGAGCGCGGCGAGCAATTCATCCGGCGTGCCGATGCCGACGAAGCCCGAGGTGGCGATCGTGTCGCCTGAGCGCACGAGAGCGGCGGCTTCAGCGGCGGAGGTGATCTTGTGGCGCATGCCAGCGAGCGTATTCCTTGCAGCGGGTCAAGGACAGTGCGGCATGCCCGAACGAGAGTGCAGCCGTGGCCATGCGCACCACTGTCGTCGATGTCCGCCACGTGCCACTGTGGCAGCGCCTGCCGTCGATCCTGCAGGCCTTCGATCAGCTGACCGTCGGTACCGCGATCGAGCTCGTCGTCGATCTCGATCCGTGGCCGCTGCGCAGCTACTTCGAGGCCACGCGCGCAGGCGCTTGCGATTGGCAGCCGATCGAAAGCGGTCCCGAAGTCTGGCGTGTTCGACTGTCGCGCCTCGTGTGAGGCCCGGGACGTGAAGGTTTGGGAGAAGCACTTGCGACACATCAAGTGCTGCAGATCGGCGTTGCCCACAATCTGCGGCCACGACAGTGATCGCCATGGACCTGCGCGTCTTCAACATCCCCCGCTACCTGTCGGTGCAACCGCTGTTCACCGACTTGAGCCCGCCCGAGCTGGATCGGCTGGCGCAGGGCTGCGTGTTGCGGCGCTTTGCGCGTGGCGAAGACGTCTTTCGCGTTGGCCAGCGCTGCGAGGAGTTCCATGTCTGCGTCACCGGGCAGGTCAAGCTGTTCGCGGTCTCGCCGGCCGGGGCGGAGAAGGTGATCGACATCGTCGCGCCGGGGCAGAGCTTTGCCGAGGCGCTGATGTTCACCGGCGCGCCGTACATCATCAATGCGCAGGCGTTGTCGGATTGCCTGCTGCTGACGGTGAAGAAGCAGGCGGTGGAAGCCGAGATCGCGAGCGACGCGCGCTTTGCGCTGCGCATGCTGGCCGGCATCTCGCGCCGTCTGCATGGCCTCGTGCATGACGTCGAGGCGTATGCGCTGGTCAGCGGCGTGCAG
>JANOEG010000042.1:0-2050 GCA_031413095.1 Burkholderiales bacterium
ACCGGCTGGGGCCTGTGGCGCATGGAGGTCAATCCGACCTACAAGGCTTACCTCGGCGTGAGTTGGCTGTTCCTGATCTCGTCGGTGTTCACGCTGGCCAAGACGCTGCGCGATGCGCACGAGGCCGATGTGCTCGAGGCGCGCCTCGGCACGGCGCATGAGCAAGACAACGCTTGAGGAGAACCCAACATGTCCAAGTTTGATTCGACCCTTGTCGTCGCCGCGCTGAGTTCGGTGCTGATCACCACCGCTCGCGCGCACGCCGAAGTCTCGGAGGCCAGTGCCTTGTCGATGCTTCCCCTGGCGGTGTCCGTCGCCGCGCCGTCGATGCTGCTTGCCGGGGGCGCGGTGCTGACGATCGTCAGCGTGCAAGCCTCGGCCGCAGGAACCGTCTGGGTGCTCGAGCGCGCATCAGACGGCGCACGCGCCACGCTGCATTTCTCCGGCCATGTCGCGCAGGGCGCGGCCTTGTCGGTTGGCGGCGCGGTGATGGTGACGGCGCTGGCGTCGGGCGTCGTGCTCAGCGCCGCTGGCAACGCCATCGCCTTCATCCCCAACGAGATTGGCCGCGCGCTCCTGTTCAACGAGCGCGTCACTCGATGAACGCCCTTCATCGCCTGATCGTGACCTGGGGGGTCACGGCGGCCGCCACGTGCGCCCACGCTGGGCAAACCTGCGAGACGCGCGCAGCGCAGGCCAACGATGTCGTTCGCGGCATGACGCTGGCCGCCACCACCGCCGCGCGTCTCGACACCAGCGGCGCGCAAGTCGTGGTGCTCGCGCGCGCCGGACAAGACCTGTCGAAGTACGGCGTGCGCTGGTCGCACTTCGGATTCGCCTACCGCGAGGGCGACGGTCTGCGCTCGCACTGGCGGGTCGTGCACAAGCTCAACCAATGCGGCACCGCCAACGCAGCGCTCTATCGCCAGGGCCTAGGCGAGTTCTTCCTCGACCAGCCGCACCGCTACGAAGCCGCCTTCGTCCAACTCACGCCCGAAGTGCAGTCACGCCTGCTGCCATTGCTGCGCGACAACACGCGCATCGACGATTGGCACGAGCCGCGCTACAGCATGGTCGCCTACGCCTGGGCCACGCGCTACCAGCAGAGCAACCAATGGGCGCTCGAAACGCTGGCCGGCGCGATGGAGGCGGGTGCGACGAATCGCCAACGCGCGCAGGCCTGGCTGCAACTGCGCGGCTACGAGCCGGCCGCCCTGCGCATCGATGCGCTGACACGCCTCGGTGGCCGCATGACACGCGCCAACATCGAGTTCGACGACCACCCGAATGCCAAGCGCTTCTCCGACCGCATCGAAACCGTGACGGTGGACTCGGTGTTCGCGTGGCTGCAGCGCAGCGGGCTGGGCGAAGCACCCGTGGTCGTTCGCTGAGAATAGAGAAGGAGGCCCCCCAACCCGTGAGCGACGACCCACAACAGCAGCAGCACAGCAGCCAGTTCGCGCTGCTCGGCCAACGCCGCTTTGCCCCCTTCTTCTGGACGCAGTTTCTCGGCGCGGCCAACGACAACCTGTTCAAGTTTGCGTTCACGGTCCTCGTGACCTACCAGCTCACGGTGTCGTGGCTGCCGGCGGCGCAGGCGGGTCTGGCCATCGGCGCACTGTTCGTGCTGCCGTATCTGCTGTTCTCCGCCACGTCGGGCCAGCTCGCCGACAAGTACGAGAAGACGACGCTGATCCGCTTCGTCAAGACACTCGAGATCGGCATCATGCTGGTCGCCGCGGGGGGCTTCTACACACAGAACGTCTTCGCGCTGCTGGCCTGCGTCTTCCTGCTCGGCCTGCACTCAACGCTGTTCGGGCCGGTGAAGTTCGCCTACCTGCCGCAGCATCTCTCCGAACGCGAACTCACCGGCGGCAACGGCATGGTCGAGATGGGCACCTTCGTCGCCATCCTGCTCGGCAACGTCGTTGGCGGTCTGTTGATCGCCGTGCCGGTGATTGGCGCGCACCACGTCGCGATGGCCTGTTTTGCATTGGCGCTGATCGGCCGCGTGACGGCGCAGTTCGTGCCCTCATCACCCGCTACCGAC
>JANOEG010000043.1:0-3087 GCA_031413095.1 Burkholderiales bacterium
TCTGCGAGTCAGTTCACCATCGCCGCGGGCCGCGAGTCTTCGCCGACGATGCCGGCGGCGGTGTGCTCGCGGTGCAGCACGAAGTCGGCAAACGCTGTCAGGCTGTCATGCACCCGCGCGCCGGCAACGCCTGCTGCCCAGGCGGCGACCTCTTCATCGCTGAACGGGGCCGCTCGGCCGGTTCGCACCACATGCGGCTCGCAGCCGGCCGCGTGCGCGGCGTGCAGGTCGCGCTCGGTGTCGCAGACCATCGGCACGCGCGCCAGGTCGTCGACGCCGTAGCGCTGCGCGATCTGCAACATCAGCCCCGGCAACGGCTTGCGGCAGCTGCACTGCTCTTCGGGCACATGCGGGCAGATGAAGACCGCGTCGATGCGCCCGCCCTTGGCCAGCAGCATCTGCTGCATGTGCTGGTGAATGGCGTTGAGCGAGCTCATGTCCACCAGCCCGCGGCCGATGCCCGACTGGTTAGTGGCAATCACCGCATGCCAGCCGGCCTGGTTCAGCCGCGCCACCGCCTCGAGCGCGCCTTCGATCGGAATCCACTCTTGCGGCGCTTTGACATGGTCGTCGCGAAACACGTTGAGCACACCGTCGCGGCCGAGGATGACGAGCTTGGGGGTGTGGTGGCTTTGCATCGTGGGCGCTCCGTCAGGTGGCGAGCTTCGACAGATCGGCAACGCGGTTCATCGCCGTGTGAAGCGATTGCAGTAGGGCCAAGCGGTTGGCGCGCAGCTTCGGGTCGTCGGCGTTGACCATCACGCTGTCGAAGAAGGCGTCGACTGGTGCTTTGAGCACCGCGAGTTCGCGTAGAGAGGCGGCGTACTCGCCGTTGTCGAAGAGCTTATCGGCGAGTGGGCCGGCCGAGCGCAGCGCGTTGGCCAGGGCCTGCTCGGCCGGTTCGGCGAGCAGCGCCGGGTTGACTGTGGCGTCCGGTGCAGCGTCGCTCTTCTTCAGGATATTGCCGATGCGTTTGTTGGCGGCAGCGAGCGAGGCCGACTCGGGTAGCGCGGCGAAGGCGCGGACGGCCGCGAGGCGCTTGGGCAGTTCGGCCCAGCGCGGCGGGCGCAGGCTGACAACGGCATCGACTTCCTGCGCGCTGTAGTTCAGGTCGCGCAGGTAGCCGACGAGGCGGTCGTACATGAAGGCCGTTGCATCGGCGATCGCCTCTGGACTGGTACGCAAATTGATCGCCGCAGTTTGTACAAGCTGCGGCACGGCCAGGGGCAGGTCGCGCTCAACGAGCATGCGGATCACGCCGAGCGCATGGCGACGCAGCGCGAAAGGATCTTTGTCGCCGGTCGGTTTTTCTCCGACGCTGAAGAGTCCGACCAGCGTTTCGAGCTTGTCGGCCAGCGCCGCCGCAACGCCGACTTGATTGCGCGGCAACGAATCACCGGCAAAGCGCGGCTTGTAGTGGTCTTCGATGGCGTGCGCCACGGCTTCGACCTCGCCGTCGTGGCGCGCGTAGTAGCCGCCCATCACGCCTTGAAGCTCCGGGAACTCGCCGACCATGTCGGTAACGAGATCGGCCTTGGCGAGGTGCGCGGCGCGGTCGGCTTGCATTGCCAATGAGGGACCGCCGAGTTCGTCGCCAATGCTGCGGGCGATCGCACGCACGCGCTCGACGCGCTCGCCTTGCGAGCCGAGCTTGGCGTGATAGACCACCTTGCCGAGCATCGGTAGCCGCGACTCCAAGGTTTTCTTGCGATCCTGGTCGAAGAAGAATTTCGCGTCGGCCAATCGCGGACGCACGACGCGTTCGTTGCCTTGCACGATCGCGCTTGCATCGTCGGGCCGGATGTTGCTGACGACGAGGAACTTGTTCGTCAGCGCACCTTTCGCATCGAGCAGCGGAAAGTATTTCTGATTCGCCTTCATCGTCAGGATCAGGCACTCGCTTGGCACAGCGAGGAACGCTTGCTCGAACTCGCAGAGCAGCACGTTCGGCCGCTCGACCAGCGCCGTGACTTCGTCGAGCAGTGCCTCGTCGTCGATCGGCGTCAGGCCGAGCGGCGCGGCAGCATGCTGCAACTGACGAGCGATGTCGGCGCGACGGTGGTCGAAGGCAGCGATCACCGCGCCTTGGGTTTCCAACTGCTGCGCATAGTGGTCGGCGTCTTGCAACACGACCGGGTCCATCTTCGCTTCGAAGCGGTGCCCTTGGGTGTTGCGGCCTGACGTGAGGCCTAGCGCCTGCACCGGTACCACCGCGGCACCATGCAGCGCGACGAGGCCATGTGCCGGGCGCACGAAGTTGACGCTGCTCCAGCCGTCGTCGAGCTGGTAGCTCATCACCTTCGGAATCGGCAGCTTTGCGAGCGCCTCATCGAGTGCGACCTGCAAGCCCGCGGCGAGCATCGCGCCGCGCACGGTCGTCGACCAGAACAAGGCCTCGGCCTTGCCGTCGAGCTTGCGTTCGAGATGCGGCACGACGCTGGCGTCGGCGCCGACCGCGGCGAGCTTCTTCAGCAGTGCGGGGGTCGGCGCACCACTGGCGTCGAGCGCCACCGTCACCGGCATCAGCTTGTGCGTCACGGCCTTGTCGGTGCCCTGCGCCGCGACGCCGCTCAAATGCATGGCCAGGCGACGCGGTGTCGCGTAGGCGGTGACGGCCGAGTGATCGCTCGCCAGCCCTTGCGCCTTCAGGCTCGCTGCCAGCGTCTTGGCGAACTCGTCGCCCAGTTTCTTCAGCGACTTCGGCGGCAGCTCCTCGACGAAGAGTTCGACGAGCAGGCTTTTGGTGGAGCTCATGCTGCTTTCTTCGCCAGGGCCGCTTGCACTTCGTCAGCCCAAGCCTTCGGCGCCATCGGGAAGCCCAGTCGCGCGCGGCTGTCGAGATAACTTTTCGCCACCGCACGTGCCAACACGCGGATGCGGCCGATGTAGGCCGCGCGCTCGGTGACGCTGATTGCGCCGCGCGCGTCGAGCAGGTTGAAGCAGTGGCCGCACTTCAGCAGCTGCTCGTAGGCCGGCAGCGCGAGCTGTTGTTCCATCAGGTGCTTGCTCTGCTTCTCATGTGCGGCGAAGGCGGTGAACAGGAACTCGGCATCGCTGTGCTCGAAGTTGTAGGTGCTCTGCTCGACT
>JANOEG010000044.1:0-5169 GCA_031413095.1 Burkholderiales bacterium
CGCCGGCTTTCACGTCGACGCGGCGCTGACGCTCGCCGACGGCCGTGCGAAGCTGCACGCCGAGCAATACGACGCGCTGCTGCTCGACCTGATGCTGCCCGACGGCGACGGCCTGGACTTCACGCGCAGCCTGCGTGCCGATGCTCGCACGCGCCGCCTGCCGCTGCTGATGCTCACAGCGCGCGGCGAGCCGATGGACCGCATCGTAGGCCTCGAACTCGGCGCTGACGACTACCTCGGCAAACCCTTCGAGCCGCGTGAGCTGCTTGCGCGCGTCAAGGCCTTGCTGCGGCGTGCGCAGCCGGTGGCGGCAGCCGATGAGGTGCTGACCTTTGGCCGCCTCGAAATCGATCTCGGTGCACGCGAAGCGCGCCTGGCCGGCCAGCGCTGCGACCTGACGAGCCATCAGTTCGAGCTGCTCGCGGTGCTTTCGCAAAGCGCCGGCCGCGTGCTCTCGCGCGACCAGATCATGGACGCGCTGCGTGGCCACCCGATAGACGCCTTCGACCGCTCGATCGACGTGCATGTGTCGCGCATCCGCGCCGCCATCGAAGACGACCCGAAGGCGCCCAAGCGGGTGCTCACGGTGCGAGGTGCGGGCTACATCTTTGCGAAGCGGCAGGATGCAGAAGCTGACGGATGAAGTCGCTCTACCTGCGCATCTACCTCACTGTGGTCCTGGCCCTGGCGCTGTTTGCTGTCGGCTCGGCGTGGCTGTTCCAGCGCGAGGTGCAGGTCGAGCGAGGCCGCTTCGATGAGCAGGTGGCCGAGCGCGCGGGCGCGTGGGCCGAGCTGATCCAGCGCTCCCTGCCGCCGGCCGATGCGCCACGCGAGGAGCAGGCCCAGGCCGTGCGCGAGTGGGCGCAGCGCCTGCGCCTGCCGATCGCGCTCGACGACGAGAGCGGCCAGCGCATTGCAGCTAGCGACGCTTACCTGCGGCGCCATAACGAGCTGCCCGGTGCGCCGCGCGGCGTGCAGGTCAAGCTCGACGATGGGCGCACGATGTGGGTATTGCGCAACCCGCTGGGCGGGCCGCGCGCGCAGGCCGGAACCGGGCCGCGCGGCGCGATGCCGGCGCCGCCATGGACGCGCGGCGCGGGACTGGCCGCGCTGCTCGTGGTGCTGTTCCTGGCCGTGGCTGCCGGCGCCTACCCGGTGGTGCGCCGCCTGACGCGCCGGCTCGAAGGGCTGAAGCAGGGCGTACAGCGCTTCGGCGAAGGCGCGCTCGGCCAGCGTGTGGATGCCACCGGCCGCGACGAAGTCGCCGCGGTGGCGTCGAGCTTCAACCAGGCAGCCGAGCGCATCGAGCTGCTCGTCAACTCGCACAAGAACCTGCTCGCCAATGCCAGCCACGAGCTGCGCTCGCCGCTGGCGCGCATGAAGATGGCGCTGTCGCTTATGGAGGATGCCAACACCGATGCCGTGCAGCGCGAGCGCCTGGGTCGTGAGCTGCGCACCAACATCGGCGAGCTCGATGCGCTGGTCGAAGAGGTGCTGCTGGCCAGCCGGCTCGATGCGCAGGCCGCGGTCTTCACGCCGCAACCGGTGGACGTGATCGCGCTGGCCGCCGAAGAGGCGGCGCAGGTCGGCGCCGAGCTGCAGGCGGTGGACGCGCAGCTCAGCGTGTCCGGCGACGAGCGCCTGCTGCGCCGTGCCCTGCGCAACCTGCTCGAGAACGCGCGCCGCTATGGTGGTGGCGAGATCACGCTGCATGCGGCGCGTGCGCACCAGCACGTCGAGCTTCGCGTCTGCGACCGCGGTGCTGGTGTGCCCGAGGCGCTGCGCGAGCGCATCTTCGAACCCTTCTTCCGCCTGCCGGGCCATGCCGAACGCGAGGGCGGCGTCGGCCTCGGGCTGGCGCTGGTCCGTCAGATCGCGCTGCGGCACGGCGGCAGCGTGCGCTGCGAAGCGCAGGCCGGTGGCGGCAGTTGCTTCGTGCTCAGCTTGCCGGCGGCGTAGGCCGATACGCGGCGGCCACATCGTGGCGGCAAGTTGTCACTGAATGTTCTTGTTCGAGACCATCGGGGAGCGCCACTGTGCGCTTCTACCGTGCCGCGACTGCCGCTCCTTCCTACATTGCACTTGTCCAAAGCCCGTAGGAGAAACCGCGATGACCAAATTGACCACGCTGATCGTTTCGGCCGCTTGTGCCGCCACCACGCTGTTTGCTGCCACGGCGATGGCCGCCGACAAACGCGCCCCGGTCCAAGTGGCAGGTGAGAAGCTCGACAACGGCCTGGGCGACCTGCCGCACTACCGTGACTGGGCCGACAAGTCGGGCAAGAACGTTGTGCGCAAGCAAAGCAAACAAGCCAAGCAAGTCGAGACGGCACCGGCCGATCGCGCCGACGTGAAGCTGTCGAAGGCCAACTGAGGTTCAGCTGCGCTGGCGGCGCAGCACCCAGACTAGAAACAGGACAAGCCCGATCGCTGCGGCCGCGAGCCCGGCGGTCGAGGCGATCCAGAAGCCGCGCGCGCCGTGCAGCGCCGCCGGCACATTGCCGCCGACGTTGAACGCAACCGCGTAGCCGCCACCGACGCCGAGGCCCCAGATCGACGTCGCGTAGATGATGAGCGGCACTGTCGCAATGCGCCATGCGCGCAGCGTGAAGGCGGCCGCGATCTGCATCGCGTCGACGAAGTGGAACAGCGCCACCCAGGCCAGCAAAGGCAGCGCGGCGGCGACGATGAGTTCGTTGCCCGTGTACAGGCGCACGATGCCTTCGCGCACGAAGAAGATCAACGAGCCGAGTACCAGCGCCACCAGCGCCGCAAACTCGATGCCGTGCCAGGCCACACGCCGCGCGTCTTGCAGCGCCCCGGCGCCGATGCTCTGCGCGGCCAGCGTGCCAGTGGCATTGCCCAGCGCCATCGGCACCATGAACAGCAGCGAGACCAGGTTGGCCGCAATCTGATGCCCGGCCACCGGGGTGGCGCCGAAGCGTGAGATGAAAAACGCCATCGACGCAAAACCCGTGACCTCGATCAGCACCGAGCCGCCCATCGGGATGCCGAGCTTCAACTGCGCGGCCAGTGCCGGCCAGTTCGGTGGCCGCAGGCCCTGACCGAAGATCGCGAACGGCGCATAGAACGGATCGTGCCGCAGCACCCGCCACGCCACCAGGACCACGCACCACATCGTGATGGCGGTGGACAGGCCGCAGCCGGCCACACCCATCGCAGGCAGCGGCCCCGCGCCGTACACCAGCAGCGCCGCCAGCGGCACCTTGAGGGCCAGCCCTGAGAGCTGCAGCACCATCACCGCCTTCGGCCGCGACACGGCGTTGTTGAAGCCGCGAAAGGCTGCGAACAGCAGGCCCGCAGGCAACGCCAGGGCCAGCGCGAGCAGGTACTGCTGCAGCTTGGCGGTGACCTCGGGTGTGGCCCGCGCCAGCGCGATGAACGGTTGCGGAAAGATCAGCAGCACGCTGCCCAGCAGCGCCAGGCCGAGCGCCAGCCACACCGCCTGATGCAACTGGTCGCCTGCGGCTTCGTAGCGTTTGGCGCCGAAGAGCTGGCCGACGATCGGGCCGACCGCGAGCACCACGCCCATCAAGCCGATGAAGACGGTGATGTAGGCCGCCGCACCGACGGCGAGCGCCGCCAGGTCGATCGCCGAGTAGCGCGCGACGAGCACCGTGTCCACTGTGGCGAACAGCACCATCGCCACTTGACCCATGAACACCGGCCAGGCCAGCGGCACGATGCGCGCGACGCTGTGGCGCCAGGTGGTCCAGCGGCTAACCGTCAAGCACCGCTCCGCGCCAGCACAGGCGTGGGGTCTGCAAACGAGGCCGCGTCAGGATGATCGATGCCACTGGCCAGGCGCGCACGTTCGGCATAGCGGTTGAAACGCCAGGCTGTCGCTTCCATCGTGATGCGGCGCCAGACCACGCGCTTCTCGCTCGGTGTCATGGCCGGCCAATGCTGCACCTCGCCTTCCGTGCGGCCGCAGCCCTTGCACACCGCGTCGCCTTGCGACGTGGAGCAGATGGCGATGCACGGCGCATCGGGTGTCGTCGCATACCAATCGAGCCACGCTGCTCTGGCCTTGGCCGGCATCGAGCCGTCATCGCACTCGTGCTCGCGGTAATAGACCATCAGCGCATAGACCTCGGCCAGCGCACGCACCTCCGCGCAGGCCGTGATGCCGTCCGGCGACGGCGAACGCCCGCGCCACCAGTTGATGGCGCGTTCGATGTCGGTGATGTGGATGCCGGCCATGCGAGGGGCAAAACGCATAGCGCCCGCGGCACGCGCGGGCGTCATGAAAGGAGTGGAAGCGACTTAGGGCGTCTTGTCGTCAGTCGCCGGGGGCGCATCGCCCGGCTGCGGTTCCGGCGCGGGCTCGTCGCCCGGCGACGTCTTGCGCTGTGCCTTCTCTTCCTTCTTGCGCTTCTTGGCCAGCTCGCGCTGGCGCTTCTCGAACTGGTAGTTGGGTTTTGCCACGGGGCTTGCCTCTGCGGGTTGTGCGTCGCCCACGATACCTCATGCGCAGAGGCGGCCTACTTGGCGTTGTTGGCGCTGTAGTTGGCCGGCAGCCAGCGGTAGCCCTTGCCATCCGGCCGCAACTGGCCGATGCCGGGGAACGACACATGCGCGATGGCGGCGTAGTAGCCGTTCTTGGCCGCATCGGCATAAGCCTTCTTGCGCTGCGGCATCGCGGCCTTGGGGTCGGAGTCGAACTGCACCGTCACCGTCGGGTCGGGGAACTGAACCGCGGCCACGTGCATCAGGTCGCCCCAGACCACCATCTTCGCGCCCCTGCTTTCGACGGCGTAGATCGTGTGCCCCGGCGTGTGCCCGTGCGCGGCGAGGGCGCGGATGCCGGGCACGAGTTCGGTGTCGCCGTCGAACGTCTTGACGCGACCCGCGTCCACATACGGTTTCATCGACAGCATCGCGCCCTTGAACGCGTCCTGCATTTCCTTCGGCGCCTTGTCGGCCTTGGCTTGGTCGAGCCAATAGCCGCTTTCCTTGGCGTCGAGCCGCACGGTGGCGTTGGGGAAGACCATCTTGCCGTCGGCACTGGTGATGCCGGCCACGTGGGCGGCATGCAGGTGCGTCACGTAGACCTCATCGACTTGCTCCGGCTTGTAGCCCGAGGCTTCGAGGTTCTTCACCAGGCGGCCCAGCGTCGGCCCGAACAGGCCGGCCGCACCGGCGTCG
>JANOEG010000045.1:0-4616 GCA_031413095.1 Burkholderiales bacterium
GGCTCTTGAAGGCGAGCGGATTCGCGGGCTGCAGCAGCGCCTGCTGCGCGGGTTGAGTGACGTCGAACAGGTCTTCGTCAACGGCCATCTCGAGAGGCGTGTGCCGCACAACCTGAACATGAGCTTCAACTTCGTCGAAGGCGAGTCGCTGATCATGGGTTGCAAGGGCATCGCCGTGAGTTCGGGCTCGGCCTGCACGAGTGCCAGCCTGGAGCCGAGCTATGTGCTGCGAGCCCTGGGCCGCAGCGACGAACTGGCGCACTCGAGCTTGCGCATGACGATCGGCCGCTTCTCGACCGTCGAAGAAATCGACCACGCGGCGGGCCTGATCCGCGCCCAGGTGACCAAGTTGCGAGACCTGTCGCCCTTGTGGGAGATGTACAAGGACGGCATCGACATCTCGACGATTCAATGGACAGCACACTAAGGAGCCGACCATGGCCTACAGCGACAAAGTCATCGAGCATTACGAAAACCCGCGCAACGTCGGCAGCTTCGACAAGGGCGACGAGACGGTGGGCACGGGCATGGTCGGCGCGCCGGCTTGCGGCGACGTGATGAAATTGCAGATCAAGGTCAACCCCATCACGGGCCTGATCGAAGATGCGCGCTTCAAGACCTACGGCTGCGGCTCGGCGATCGCGTCGAGCTCGCTCGTCACCGAATGGGTCAAGGGCAAGAGCCTTGACGAAGCGCTGACGATCAAGAACGACCGCATCGCGCAGGAGCTGGCGCTGCCGCCGGTGAAGATCCACTGTTCGATCCTGGCCGAAGATGCGATCAAGGCGGCGGTCGAGGACTACAAGGCCAAACACGGAAGCGCTGCGAATGCCAGTCACGCTCACTGAAGCCGCGGCGCGCCACGTCACGCGCTACCTGTCGCGCCGCGGCAAGGGCGTCGGCGTGCGCCTGGGCGTCAAGACCACCGGCTGCTCGGGCTTGGCCTACAAGCTCGAGTACGCCGACGACGTGGCGCCCGAAGACATCGTCTTTGAAGGCCATGGCGTGAAAGTGCTGGTCGATCCGAAAAGCTTGCCCTACATCGACGGCACCGAGCTCGACTTCGTGCGCGAGGGCTTGAACGAAGGTTTCAAGTTCCACAACCCGCGCGAGAAGGACCGCTGCGGCTGCGGCGAGTCGTTCCGGGTGTGATGAGCACCGCTGGGCCGCTCCCGAGGTGCTCGCTCCCCCTCGGGGGGACGGCACGCAGTGCTTTGGGGGCATCGTGCGTTGTAGAAATCGAGCCACCACGCGCCGATCATCCTCAGGTCGTCGCGCTGCTCGAAACCGGCAGCGACCAGCGCAAAGCGGTGGGTTTGTACGAGCGCTGCAGCTACACACGCCGCGGCGCTCTCAGCGGCTGCGCAGACAACGGCTTGTCGCCGTTCGTGTCGAAAGTCTTGTCGTGAACCTTACGGACAACGACTTCGTGCTGTTCGGCTTGCCGGAGCAGTTCGCGCTCGATCGCATCGATCTCGACGACCGCTGGCGAAAGCTGCAGGCCTCTGCCCACCCCGACAAGTTCGCCGCCGAAGGTGCTGCCGCGCAGCGCCTGGCGATGCAATGGTCGGTACGCATCAACGAGGCCTACCGGCGACTGCGCGAGCCGCTGTCGCGTGCAGGCTATCTCTGTGAGCTGCGCGGCGCGCCGATCGACGCCGAGCGCAACACGGCGATGCCGGCGGCGTTTCTGATGGAGCAGATGGGATGGCGCGAGGCGCTCGACGATGCACGCGGCGATGCCGACACGTTGGCGGCACTCGACGCCGAAGTGCGCCGCACCGAGCACGAGCTGCTGCACCAGGTCGCGCGCCTGCTCGACGACGAGCAAACACCGGCCGCAGCAGCCGAGCGCGTGCGTGCGCTGATGTTCATCCAGAAGTTTCGTCGCGACGTTTCTCATCGACTCGAAGAGACCTCTAGCTGATGGCGCTGCTGCAAATCTCCGAACCCGGCCAGTCGCCCGACCCGCACACAAGGCGCGTCGTGGTCGGCATCGACCTCGGCACGACCCACTCGCTGGTCGCGGCGGTGCGCAATGGTGTTTCCGAATGCCTGCCCGATGCGCAGGGCCGCGCGATCCTGCCGTCTGCTGTGCGCTACCTTGAAGGTGGACGACGGCAGATCGGCCAGGAGGCGCTCGAAGCGCTCGCCGAAGATCCGCTGAACACGGTCGTCTCCGCAAAGCGATTGATGGGCCGCGCGCTTGCCGACGTGGCGGGGCGCGAGCGCCTGCCGTACCGCTTCATCGACAAGCCGGGCATGGTGGCGATCGACACGCGCGATGGTGTGAAGACGCCGGTCGAGGTGTCTGCGGAAATCCTCGCCGCATTGCGCCAGCGCGCCGAAGACAGCTTCGACACCGATGACCTGTTCGGCGCCGTGATCACCGTGCCGGCTTACTTCGACGACGCGCAACGGCAAGCGACGAAAGACGCCGCGAAGCTCGCCGGCCTGAATGTGCTTCGTCTGATCAACGAGCCGACCGCCGCCGCCGTGGCCTACGGTTTGGACAACGCGAGCGAAGGCTTGTACGCGGTGTACGACTTGGGCGGGGGCACCTTCGACATCTCGCTGCTGCGTTTGACGCAGGGTGTGTTCGAAGTCGTGGCGACCGGTGGCGATGCCGCGCTCGGTGGCGATGACTTCGATGCGGCGCTGGCCGATTGGGCGCTTGCGCAGTCAGGATCCCAGGCGAACACGCCGCACGAACAGCGCGCGCTGCTTGTTGCCGCACGCGCCGCCAAGGAAGCGCTGAGCGATGCGCAGACGGTGACGCTCAACTGCGGCGCCGTCACGCAGATCGTCACCCGCGCCCAACTCGACGCACTGTGCAAGCCGCTGATCGACCGCACTCTCACCGCGGTCAAGCGCGTCCTGCGCGACGGCGATGTGACGCGTTCCGATGTGCAAGGCGTGGTCATGGTGGGAGGATCGACGCGAATGCCAGCGGTGCGCACGGCGGTCGGTGAACTTTTCGGCCGCGAACCGCTGATCAACCTGAACCCAGACGAAGTTGTCGCCGTTGGCGCAGCGATCCAGGCCAACGCACTCGCGGGCAACGCGCGCGACGGCGAGCTCTTGCTGCTCGATGTGATCCCGCTATCGCTCGGCCTGGAGACGATGGGCGGCCTGGTCGAGCGCATCGTGGAGCGCAACAGCACCATTCCCGTGGCCAAGGCCCAGGACTTCACGACGTTCAAGGATGGGCAGACGGCGCTGGCGCTGCACGTCGTGCAGGGCGAGCGTGAACTCGTCGCCGATTGCCGCTCGCTGGCGCGCTTCGAGCTGCGCGGCATCCCGCCGATGGTGGCCGGCGCGGCGCGCATCCGCGTCACCTTCGAGGTCGATGCCGATGGCCTGCTCGCGGTGTCGGCGCGCGAGCTGATCAGCGGCGTCGAAGCCAAGGTCAGCGTCAAGCCGAGCTACGGCCTGGCCGACGACGACATTGCTCGCATGTTGAAGGAAGGCTTCGGCGCCGCCGAGGTCGATGCGTCGGCACGTGCGCTGCGTGAAGCCCGTGTCGAGGCCGAGCGCATGGTGTTGGCCACGCGGTCTGCGCTGGCTGCCGATGGCGACTTGCTGCCTGAGGCAGAGCGCGAAGCCATCGCCGCATTGGTGTCGAGCACCGAAGCCATTGCCCGCGGCGACAACCATCACGCCATCGACGACACCGTCAAAGCCCTGGCTGACGGCACGGAGCAGTTCGCGGCGATGCGCATGAACCGCGGTATCCGCGCCGCACTCGCTGGCCGCAGCGTGGAAGAAATCTGATGCCGGTGATCCGCATCCTCCCCCACGCCGAGTACGCGCCCGAAGGCAAGAGCATCGAAGCCTCGTCGGGCACCTCGTTGTGCGAGGCCATGATCGAGCACGGTGTGGAGATCGAGCACGCATGCGAGATGAGCTGCGCCTGCACGACCTGCCACGTCATCGTGCGCGAGGGCTTCAAGTCGCTCGGCGAGATGGACGAGAGCGAAGAAGACCTGCTCGATCGCGCCTGGGGTCTGGAGCCGACGTCGCGCCTGTCGTGCCAGGCGATTGTGTCGAACCAGGATGTGACGATCGAGATTCCGAAGTACTCGATCAATCACGCCAAAGAAAAACACTGAGGCCAAGCGCCCTCGCGCTCGGAGTTCAGATCTTGTGATCGGCACCGAAGACGGTGCGCAGCCAGTCGCCCACGGGGCGGATCGTCGTGTCGAAGAAAGAGTCGGTTTCCTCTTCGCGATCGACCAGCACGCCCATGCCATCGAGCATCTGCAGGAACTGCCGCACCTCCGGCTTGGTGCCGCCGCTGGACAGCATCAGACCCGACAGGCTCATGTAGCGGTGCGACAAATCGCTGAGCATGCGGCGATACACCGTACGGTGGTACGTCGAAGGCAGTTCGGGCCACGCCGCTAGCTTGTATTGCTTCATGTTCGATCGGACCCTCCGCCAACGCGGCCGGTCCTCAGGACTCCTTAGGGTCGAGGTTACATTCGACCGATGACGCCGACCAAGGACTTACGAGGATTCCCAGGGTTTGTTCTGATGCGCACGTGTGTCGGTTTGCAAGCGCTGTGGTGAAGTTCACGGCTTGCACACCCCATCTGTAACTGCCGCATGAAGGT
>JANOEG010000046.1:0-9443 GCA_031413095.1 Burkholderiales bacterium
TCGATGTTCGGCGGCACGCCTTGCGCGCGCAGCGTCTGCGCGACGACGCGCGAAAACACCGGCGCGGCGACGGCGCCGCCGTAGTGCTTGCCGGCGCTGGGCTCGTCGACCATCACCGCGACGATGATGCGTGGCTTGTCGATCGGCGACAGACCGACAAACCACGAGCGGTACTTGTCTTTGGCGTAGCCCTCGCCTTCCTGCTTGTGCGCCGTGCCGCTCTTGCCGCCCACCGAATAGCCCATCGTCTGCGCCAGCGGCGCTGTGCCTCCGGGGCCGGCCGCGAGTTGCAGCATGCCGCGCAGCGTGCGTGCGGTCTCGGGCTTGAAGATGCGTTCGCCTCGGGGTGGTTCGGCCCGCTTGAGCATCGTCACCGGGATGATCTCGCCGTCGTGCGAGAACACGGTGTACGAGCGCGCCATCTGCAACAGAGACGCCGACAGGCCGTAGCCATAAGCGAGGCGCGACTGATCGACCGGCTTCCACGCCTTGGCCGGCCACAGCTTGCCGCTGGCCACGCCGGGACACGACAGCTCGGGCTTGACGCCGAAGCCGAGCGCGCTGTAGAGCTGCCACATCTCTTGCGCTGGCAACTGCATCGCCATCCTGGCGGCGCCGATGTTGCTCGATTTCTGCACGATCTCCGTTACCGACATCGTTGGGTTCGGATGCTTGTCAGTGACCGCGTATCCGCCGACGGCGAACGGGCCGGTGTCGAGCGCGGTGTCGGGCGTGACGCGGCCGCTGTCGAGCGAGATGCCGGCGATGAAGGGCTTCATCGTCGAGCCGGGCTCGAAGGTGTCGATCAGCGCACGATTGCGCAACTGCTCGACGTTGATGTTGCGCCGCTCGGCCGGGTTGTAGCTCGGGTAGTTGGCCAACGCCAGCACCTCGCCGGTCTGCGCATCGAGCACCACGACACTGCCGCCCTTGGCCTTGTTGTCGATCACCGCCTGCTTGATGTGCTGGAAGGCGAAGTACTGCACCTTGGCGTCGATCGTCAGCTCGAGATCGCGGCCGTTGGTCGCAGCGACCTTGTCGCCGATGTCTTCGACCACGCGACCGAGCCGGTCCTTGACCACTTTGCGCGAGCCATCCTTGCCTTGCAGGTAGTCCTGGAACGACAGCTCGACGCCTTCTTGGCCTTGATCGTCGACGTCGGTGAAGCCGACCACATGCGCCGCTGCTTCGCCCTCGGGATATTTGCGCTTGAACTCGCGCGACTCATGCACGCCCTTGATGCCGAGCTTGCTGATCTGCTGCCACGTCGTGTCATCGACCTGGCGCTTCAGCCATGCGAAACGCGATTTGCGATCGCCAAGTTTTTTCTCGACGTCGGCCAGCGGCAGACCGAGCAGACGCGCCAGTTCGCGCTTCTGCTCGTGCGTCGCCTGCACGTCTTTCGGAATCGCCCACACCGACGGCACCGGAACGGAGGTCGCCAGCAGCGCGCCATGGCGGTCGGTGATGCGGCCGCGGCTGGCCTGTAGATCCTGTTGCGAGGCGTAGCGCTTTTCGCCCTCGGCGAGATAGAACTTGCTGTCGATGATCTGGATCGACACCGCACGCGCGACGAGCACGCACGAGCCGAGGCCGACCAGCGCAACGACGAACTTGCTGCGCCACGGCGGCGTCTTCGAAGCCAGCAGCGGGCTCGTCGAGTAGGTCGCGCTGCGGCTTTGGGCGCCGGACTTGCCCTTCGCTTTAACTTTTGATCGCAGCTTCAACGGCAGCCACTTCATTGTGTGACTCCCGAAGCAGACACGTCAGGCACATAGATCGTCACCGCCGGCGTAGCGGTGCGCATCGCCAGGCGCTCGCGCGCGGTGCGCTCGACGCGCGCGTTCGTCGCCGCGACCTGGCGCTCGGCTTCGAGGCGCTTGTATTCGACGTCGAGTTTGGCGCTGTCGTTTTTCGCGCGGTCGAGCTCGGTGAACAGGCGGCGCGAGTCGTAGGCGGTGCGTACGAGGTAGAGGCTGGAAAACACCAGCGCGACGACGAGCAGCGTGTTCATGCGGCTCATGCGATTTCCGTGCGTTCAGCGACGCGCAAGATCGCCGAGCGCGCGCGCGGATTCACGGCGATCTCTTCAGCGCCCGGCTTGATGCGCGCCAGCGACATCAACCGCATCGCCTTCGGCGGCGCGAACGGCGCGCGGCGATCGACAACGTCGCGGCTCTCGCGCGCGATGAATTCCTTGACGCGGCGGTCTTCGAGCGAATGGAAAGCGATCACGGCCAAACGGGCACCCGGTGCGAGCAGTTCGAGGCAGGCCTTCAAGCCTTCGTCGAGGGCCTCAAGCTCGGCGTTGACGTGAATCCGAAGAGCCTGAAACGTGCGCGTTGCAGGGTCCTGGCCCGCTTCGCGGGTGCGGACCGAACGAGCCACGAGCTGGGAAAGCTCTGCGGTCGTGCGAATGGCATGCCCGCTCTCGCGCCGAGCCACAAGCGCCTTTGCAATCTGTCGAGCAAACCGTTCTTCGCCATAGTCCTTGATGACCTCGCTGAGTTGGCGCTCGTCAGCACGCGCCAGAAAATCTGCGGCACTCTCGCCGCGGGATGTGTCCATCCGCATGTCCAGCGGCGCATCGAAACGGAACGAAAAGCCTCGCGCTGGGTTGTCGATCTGCGGTGAGCTCACGCCCAGGTCCAGCAGCACGCCGTTGACCTTCGACAGACCGAGCTCTGCGAGAGCCTCGCGCAACTCTGCGAAGTTCGCGTGAAGAATGGAAAAGCGCGGGTCGCTGGTTTGCAACTCGCTTGCCGCGGCCACCGCTTCCAGGTCGCGGTCGAGCGCAACCACACGTCCCTGCGGCGACAGGCGCGACAGCAACAGCCGCGAGTGCCCGCCGCGCCCGAACGTGCCATCGACGTACACACCGGCGGCATCCGTCACCAGCGCATCGATTGCTTCGGTGAGGAGGACGGTGCGGTGTTGCCATGCAGTCGTCACTCACAACACCATGTTGCGCAGCTCTTCGGGAGGGCGCGAGGCCATCACGGTGGCCTCGTGCGCGTCGTAGCGCGCCTTGTCCCAGAGCTCGAAGCGCTGACCCATGCCGAACAGGTACACGTCACGCTCGATGCCGGCCCACTCGCGCAGTTCGGGCGCCACCAGCACGCGCGAAGCGCTGTCGATGTCCACGTGCGACGCGCTGGCAATGAAGATGCGGCGCCAGTCGTCGTTGTCCGTCGGCCAGGCCAGGATCTTGGCGCTGAAGGTTTCCCACAGCGGCCGCGGGAAAATCGTCAGGCAGCGGTTGCGGCTTTTCGTGATTGTGAGTTGGTCCTCACACATCGTCTTGAGCGCTTCGCGGGAGCGTGTGGGGATCGTGACGCGGCCTTTGCTGTCGAGCAAAAGGATCGGTCCACCATCTAGAATCAGCTCAGCCACAGCCGCAGCGTCCCACAAATCTCCACCAAACTCCACTGTAATGGCGGGGATTCAGGTCGTCAACGGCTATTTGTCAGAAAAATCAATCAAATCAAGCACTTAGAGCCACATTATGAGGCAACTTCGCTGTCAAATCATTGTAAAAACATAGACATGCAGAAGTCATTGAAAGCGATGCATCAACTCAAAGTTTTTGTGATCGTTTGAAACGGCTGGCCGGCCAGAAAAAGCGAAGAAAGTGCGCTCCCCAAAGCACAGAGCCGCTCAGCGAGCGGCCCTGGATGGAGAGACAGCTTTTCAGCCGATTTCAGCGACGTGGGCCGGCGCCGCGCGGCGCACCTTGGCCGAAGCCTGCACCTTGCGGGCGTCGCGGCGCGAACGGCTTGCCGCCGCGCTTGCCGGGCGCCGCAGCGCGCGGCGCGCTGTACTCGCGCGGCTCTGGCAGGCGCGGCTCCAAGCCGACCATCGTCGCCACGGGGATGCGCTGCGTGGTGAAGCGCTGGATGCGCTGGATCATGCCGGCGTCGCGGCGCTCGGCCAGCGTCACGGCGAGGCCCGCGCGCCCTGCCCGGCCGGTACGGCCGATGCGGTGCACGTAGTCCTCGGCCTTCATCGGCAAGCCGTAGTTGATGACGTGGCTGATGCTGGGCACATCGATGCCACGCGCAGCGACGTCTGTCGCCACGAGCACGCGCAGGTCGCGCGTGCGCAGGCCATGCAGGACGCGGTTGCGGCGGCCTTGCGGCATGCCGCCGTGCAGCGAGGCGACACGGTGGCCGATCTCGGCCAGCTTGTCGGCGAGCCAGTCAGCATCGCGCTGCGTGCTCGTGAAGACCAGCGCCTGATCGACCTCGCGGCCGGCCAGCAACTGCTCCAGCAGCGCGTGCTTGTGCTTGCCGTCGTCAGCCCAATGCAGGCGCTGCTCGATGTTCTCGTGCGTGCTGGTGTGCGTGGACACGGCGATCGTCTGCGCCTCGGCCTTGAGCATGTTCTTGGCTAGCTGGCCGACTTCACCGGCAAACGTGGCGCTGAACATCACCGTCTGGCGCTGTTCCGGCAGGAACGACGCGATGTGCTTGATGTCGTCGATGAAGCCCATGTCGAGCATGCGGTCGGCTTCGTCGAGCACCAGCATCTCGACGTTGGCGAGGATGGCCTTGCCGCTGGCCATGTGGTCCATCAGGCGGCCGGGCGTGGCGATCAGCACGTCGAGCGGACCACGCAGCGCTTTGAGTTGCGCGTGGTACGGCACGCCGCCGACGATGGTCGTGACACGCAGGCCGGGGATGTGGCGGCCGTAGCTGTCGGTGGCCTTGGCGACCTGCATCGCCAGCTCACGCGTCGGCGTCAGCACGAGCACACGCGGGCCGTGCACGGTCTTGTTGTCGCGACGCTTGGTGACGTCAGCTTGCGCCGCAGCGCGCGCCGCGAGCACGCGGTTCAACGCCGGCAGCACGAAGGCCGCGGTCTTGCCGCTGCCGGTGGACGACGACACACGCAGATCGCTGCCGGCCATGGCCGGCGGGATGGCGCGCAGTTGCACGTCGGTGGGTTGGGTGTAGCCGCTGTCGGCAACAGCGCGCGCCAGGGCCGCGGGCAGGCCCAAAGATTCGAAGCTCATCGATGACTTTCTCTGACTCGGTCGGGCGCGCCGATTCAAATGACGCGCCGCTGGGGCATCGCCGCTAACCGGGGTTCGAGAAGCGCCGCAAGTGACCCGAGAGGGTAAGGCGCGAGAGGAGGTCAGAGGGGATGAACGAAAGCGGCTACGGAGGTTTTCCGAAGCCGCGAGCAGCATTGTAGGTGATTACGTTAACCTGCGCTGGAGTCGCCACTCCAACGCTACAAACATGACCGCTCTGATCCTCGGCCTCGTGCTCTTTCTCGGCATCCATTCAACGCGCATCGTCGCCGACGGCGCACGCAGCGCCTTCATCGCGCAGCGAGGCGACAAGGCCTGGAAAGGCCTGTACACCGTGCTGTCGCTCGCAGGTTTTGCGCTGCTGGTCTGGGGTTACGGCCTGGCGCGTCAGCAGCCAACCGTGCTCTGGGCCGCGCCGCCCGTGTGGACCAAACACCTGGCCGCGCTGTTGACGCTGATCTCGTTCGTGCTGATCGCCGCGGCCAACTTGCCGGGCAACAGCATCAAGGCAAGACTTCACCACCCGATGACGCTCGGCGTCAAGGTCTGGGCGTTTGGCCATTTGATCGCCAACAACACGCTGGCCGACCTGCTGCTGTTCGGCGGCTTTCTCGTCTGGTCGATCGTGCTCTTCGCCAACGCGCGTCGCCGTGACCGCGCTGCCGGCACCACATACCCGCCGGGCAGTGCGTCACGCACCGCGCTGACGGTTGTGATCGGTGTGGTGTTGTGGGCCGCGTTCGCGTTCTGGGCGCACGGCTGGCTGATCGGCGTGCGGCCGTTCGGTTGAACGCCGGCCTTGTGCTTACATGGGCGCAGCCAATGCCCCGTGAGGTGCGCTCAATACGCACAACGATGCGTTTCAAACGCGTCTGCCGCAACTTCGGGTATCGGCCACTAGCCGCTGCTCGCTCATTCCTTAGATCGCGGTCGTTCGGCAGATTTGCCCTTCTCGCTAGTCTTCCGAAACCGAGAAGGACATTGCACTCCAACGGTGCCAGCTTCTGACGGGAAGGAGAATCTCTCAATGTCTATTGAACTGACATTCTTGTTTGATCCGGGCCGGCGCGCGAACTTCGCGGATGGAAGCCTTGTCGACGAATGGTATGAAGCCTATCGCGACATGTTTGACAAGGACGACTATCGCCTAGCGCGAAGCCAGCCCGGCAATCACTTCTTTGAGTGGCTGGCTGCCGTTCTCCTCAGAGAGTCCACGGGCTATTACAGCTTGATCGAGAAATACGAATCGACAAGCCACGCGGCAAAGATCGACACGTTCAGGAAGGCCGTCGATCCCGCTGTCTTTGAGTTTGCAATGGCGCATCGGGCTGGCTTACCGGATCTCTTCGTTTATCGGCCAGGAACTTCCGACTGGTTTTTTTGCGAAGTAAAGGGAGGGCCAGATCGGCTCAGCCAAGGTCAGCTTCTTGCGCATGGCGAACTGGAGCGGATCTCAAAGAGGCCAGTGCGAATTCTCTGGCTGCGCCCGCTATGACGTTCTGCGCCTCCCCGGCTGTGTACTTAAGTACTCTCATTAAGGCAATTCGTCTCAGACATGTCGACCTCGCCGTGCATAGCCTCGGACATCTCTGGTCGATGGACGGCGATGTGAGGACAAGGACACGCCGCAGAGTGCTCGTCTGTAGCGCGGAGGACAACACTTCGGTCCCCGTGATGAGCCGGGTCGGTGACTGGTTTGGGGCGGGAGGTCTGGACCTGCAGCTCGCAATTCGAGAAGTCATGCGGATATGCGGTACGCCAAACTGGTACGCCACGCCGTCCGGGCGCAGCTACATACGCGCTTGGTGGCAGGCCGAGTCGGTAGTCAACCGTTACGCTGGACTTTCTCAAACGACACTGCAGGCGACGGTTGAAGATGCCGTGCGCAGCCATGAGGCGCTTCAATCACTGCAGGCGTTTACCGCCATCGTGAATAGGCGTGACTACAGCCGAGAAGGCTTAGCTGGTTGCTTGCGGTCGATTGCCGAAAAACAAGAGAACGACCTTGCAGTTCACCTCGCCGACATTTTTGTCAGGCACGCAACTGCTTTGTGGTGGGACTCAAACGTTTCAGGACAGTGCTTGTACACACTGCTTGCTGGGCCAATTGGATCGCAGGTCGAGTTCGAACCGGACGAGGAGCAGGTCATTGGCTTTGCAAGGTTCGTCACCGCGCAACCGAATCCTCCTGACGTGCCATCGTGGTGCATGGACGGGATCCACGTTCCTGGCGTTGATCCGCGGTTCAGCGGTGCGGTAAAACACATGGCAGCGGCGTGCACTGCGTACGAGCGTTTCGGACGGTTAAGTCCTGACGACCAATGGGAAAGCGACGATCTGCTGCTGGCTCGCGAAAGTGGCGCTCCGTAGCGAATGCCTGCACGCCGAAGCCGAGTGTCGGCTTCACCTTTCAAGTTTGTGCGCAATGAGTCGATAGCCGACGCACTCAACACCGATCTCGCGCCCGTCCTCAGTGTCCGTCCGCCGTGTACGCCGGCGCCGGCTGCGTGAAGTACGCATGCAGGATCTGATAGACCATCAGGTAGTTCTTCTGCTGGAAGCTGGCGTGCGAGATGCCGTTCAGCACCGTGAACTGCTTGTCCGCTGAGGGCAGACGCACGAAGAAGTCGATCAGGTCCTGCATCGACGCGATGCCGTCGAACTGGCCGCGCAGCACGATCGTCGGCACGCTGATCTTTTCCGGATCGACGACCGGCAGCTTGCTGCACATGTCGATGTAGGTGCCGTTGGGCATCGAATCGTCCAGCGCGAGGATGGCGTCAGCGAAGGCTTCGACGGTGGCCTTGTCGGCGCAGTCCGGGTGGTCGCGGTTGAAGATCGAATGCACGAAGGCACGGTCGATCGGTCGGCGTTTTGTGGCAAGAAACTCGGGCAGCTTCTTGCGCCGCTGTTCGAGCGTCGGTGCGCCGGCGCCGGTCCAGACGAAGGCGTCGAGTGCCAAGCGTGCAATGCGTTCCGGATGACGCTGCGCGAACAGCGCCGCGCGCAGTGCGCCCGAACTGATGCCGTATGCGAGGAAGCTCGCGATGCCGCGCGTGGCGAGGATGTAGTCGGTGGCAGCCTTCAGATCGTCGGCGCCATTGGCGATGTCGCAAAAGATGTCGCGGTGCTTGGCGCTGCGGCCGTAGCCTTCCATGTCGACGCACCAGCAGACGAAGCCGCGCTCGGCAAACCAGTCCATCACGCTCGAATGCGGCCGCCCCGGCACCGACAGGTCGAACGTCGGCTGCGAAGCCATCGACGAGCCATGCACGAACAGCACCGCGGGTTTGTTGTCGGGCGAGCCGACGAACTTCTCCCACAGAAACAGCTTCACGTCGCCGTCAGGCGTTTTCTTCGTCGTCCAGTGTTCTTGTCCGGTGACCATGTCCGTCCTTGTTCGAGTTAGTCGATCTTCGCACCGGTTTCCTTGACCACACGCGCCCAGCGGTCGCGCTCGTCGCGGAAGAAGGCGTCCATCTCGGCCGGTGCGGAGCCGACGCTCTCGATGCCGGCTTCACTCATGTAGCCCGTGACCTCGGGCGTGGCCAGCGTCGCCTTGAGCTCGGCCTGCAGTTTGTCGACGATGGCCTTGGGCGTGCCCTTGGGCGCCAGCAGCCCCATCCACACATACGCTGCGTAGCCGGCGAAGCCGGACTCGGCGAGCGTCGGTACGTCCGGCAATTGCGCCGCGCGCTGCGTGCCGGTGGTGGCCAGCGCACGCAGCTTGCCGGCCTTGACGTGCTTGACCATCGCCGCCGCGCCCGGCATGCCCATCGGCACTGTGCCGCCGAGCAGATCGGTCACGGCCTGACCGCTGCCCTTGTACGGCACGTGCACGAGCTGGATGCCGGCCATCGAGGCGAACATGGCCATGAACAGGTGCTGGCCGCTGCCGTTGCCCGACGAGGCGTAGTTCAGCTTGCCCGGCTCGCGCTTGGCCAGCGCCACCAGTTCGGCGACGTTGTTCACCGGCAGCGACGGATGCACCACCAGCACGCCAGGCTCGCGGCCGAGCAGCGAAATGCCGGAGAAGTCTTCGACCGGGTTGAAGGCGAGCTTGCCGGCGTAAAGGGTGGCGCTGATGGCATTGGTCTGCGAGGCCAGCAACAGCGTGTAGCCATCGGGCGCGCTCTTGGCCACCAGCTCGCTGCCGATCGTCGCGCCGGCCCCGGGTTTGTTCTCGATGATCACCTGCTGCTTCAGGCGCCGGCCAAGATGCTCGGCGATGGCGCGCATCGGCCCATCGACAGCACCCCCCGGTGAAAACGGCACGATGACCCGGATCGGCCGCGAGGGAAAGTCGCTCTGCGCGCGGGCCCATGTCGGCAGTCCGAGCGTGGCGGCGATGAGATGGCGTCTGCGCATGAGATCGTGTCCTTTCAGTCTTCGAATCCACCAGCGATGC
>JANOEG010000047.1:0-6850 GCA_031413095.1 Burkholderiales bacterium
GTGCTGACCAAGGTGCGCGGCACGCAGCTCGTCTACCTCGAAGACATGACCGGCGACGACGGCGACCAGAGTTTCCTCGACCGCCACGTCGCCGATGCATCCTCAGACCCGCTGGCGATGCTGAACGACCAGCGCATGCGCGAAGCTCTGGTCGATGCCATCAAGCTGCTGCCAGAGCGCGAGCAGTATGTGATGAGCATGTACTACGAGCACGACATGAACCTGAAAGAAATCGCCGCCGTGCTCAAGGTCACCGAGTCGCGTGTCTGTCAGTTGCACAGCCAGTCGATTTCGCGGCTGCGGTCAAAGCTGCGCGCGTGGTGATGGGCGATCAGGCCGGCGGCTGCGGCTGAATATCGTTCATCGCAGCGGCAGCGGCGAAACGCTCCCGAGCAGAAGGCCGAGTGCAAACAGCGTGAGCAACGCGCCGCCAGTGCCGTACAGCGCAAAGGCGAGCCAGTAGGCCACGGGCTGGTGCTCGCGGTGCAGTTCCATGCGTCCGCGCAGACCCCTTGGCCCGAAAGGCAGCCACCCGCTGGCCAGGCTCTCCCACGTCACAGCCAGCAGGCCGACGCCGAGCACGAGAAACAACAACCCCTGCAACCAAGACATCGTCGTCTCTCTTCCAATGTTTCGAGATCAGAACCCGGACCGCGCGCGCCGCAGCGGACCATAGGCGGCCAACGCGAGTCCTGCCGCGAGCGGCCCGGCGCCCAGCGCGCCCCAGATGCCGCACAGATTGCCGGCGCGCGGCGAGGCGCAAGCCAGAGCGATGCCGACGACACTGCCCGCCATGTAGGCGCCGAACGCGACCAGCGCCGCCAGACCGAAGTAGCCGAACACCGTCGGCGCCCCTCCCGGCGGCGCGGTGGCGCGCCACCGCAGATAGCTCCACACGCACGAGACGACGCCGGTGACGATCGTGATGGCCGCGACGCCGATCAGGGTTTCGAAGGTCATCGCTCAGGAGGGTTGTGGAATCGAGGCGAGTCTGCCCACTTGCTTCGCCTCTGCCCAGTCCAAAGTTGCGACACGTCGTGTCGCGGCACTGTGGGTATCAGGATCTGGCACTGCGGGGCGCCAAGCTCAGGCGCCGATGGCGCCGCGCTCGGCCGCGTAGAGCAGCGAATCGTCGTCATGCCCCGGCACGCGCAGGCGGCGCTCGAAGCGCATGCCGATGGCCTCGAGCACCTTGCCCGATGCGGTGTTGTCTACCGCCGTGATGGCGACGATGCGCTTCAATCCGTGGCGCTCGAAGCCGCAGGCCAGCCAGGCCGCTGCGGCCTCGCGTGCATAGCCCTGACCGCGGTACGCGGGCAGGAAGGCATAGCCCAAGTCCACATCGTCCAAACCCTCGCGCCGGATCAAACCGCACATGCCGACGAGCGCGCCGTCGCTCGTGCGCTGCACGGCGCCGAGCGCAAAGCCGTGCCTGGCCTCGTGGGCGATCGGTCCGTTGCGGAGGTAGGTCTGTGCGTCAGCGATCGAGCGCACGTTGCGGTCACCGATGAAGCGCAGCCAACCGGGGTCGTTGAGCAGTTCGACGATGAAGGCAGCGTCGTCGAGTGTGAAGGCGCGCAGCGTCAGGCGCACCGTCTCCAAGGGCGGCACTCAGAAACCCCGCAGCACCTCGGCCGTGAGCCGGTCGAGGTTCTGTTCGTTGGCCGGCGTCACGAAGGGCTCCATGCGCTTCTTCTCCGCCGCCGTGTCGAAAAGCTGGCGCCAGCCGACGAGCGTGCGCGCGCCTTGCGCGGCCAACGTGATCGTCAGCTCGAAGTGATGCGGCACACCCAGGTGCTCGACGACGACCCGCTCCGGCGCCACGATCTCGGTGAACCGGTTCTCGTTCGGGTGGTTCGCGCCGTCCGGTCCATGCAGCACCAGGCGCCATGCGCCGCCGTTGCGGAATTCGAAGACCTCGAAGCTGCTGCTGAAGCCGTTCGGCCCCACCAGCGCGCCAGCCGCGCCGGGTCCGCAATGGCGGCAAAGACCTGTTCGCGCGGGGCGTCGATCAGGCGCGAGTGGACGAACTCGCGGTCGGCAGTGGAGCTGGTGTTGTCGTTCGTCATGAATCGCCGAGGTGGCCGCGCGCAACGGCCGCGGCGGGGTCTTCGAAGATGGCCATGGCGGTCAGCATGCGCAGGAAGCCAAGCTTGCGGTAGAAGCCTTCCTTGCCCGGCACTGCGTACAGGATGATTTTCTTGTGCCCGCGCGACAGCGCCACCAGCCGGGACACCACGGCCTTGCCCAGGCCGTGGCTCTGGTAGTCAGGCAGCACGGCCACGTCGCAGAGGTACGAGCAGTCCACGCCGTCCGACAGCGCGCGGCCCGCGGCGACGAGCTTGCCGGCGTCGAACACGAAGCAGCGGAAGCGGCTGTTGGTGAACACGGTCTGCAGATGCGCAGCGCTCTTGTTGCCCAGCGGCGCCAGCCGGTAGAGCGTCTCGGCGTCGTGCCAGTCGATGGTGTCGAGCGAGTCGGACCAAGTGAACACGGTGGCTGGTTCCTTGTCAGCGTCAGGCATCCGGCGGTCCTTTGAGTTCGACGACATTGCCTTCGGGGTCGCTGAGGTAGATCGATGGGCCTTCACCCTCGGCGCCGTAGCGGCGCTCGACGGCACCCGCTGTGTAACCGTGCTGCGCCAACTCGCCGCGGATGGCGGCCTCGTCGAACGGCTCGACGCGCAGGCAGAAGTGATCCATGTTGCGGCCTTCGGCTCCCGGCGCGGCACCACCCGCGCGGCCGAGCTTGCCATCGACGGGCACCAGGTCGATCAACGAGCGGCCCGCGCGCAACTGCACCAGGCCGATCGCATCCTGCCGGCGCTCGATCGTGCAGCCGAGCGCTTGGCAATAGAAGTGCAACATCTTGTCGAGGTTGGTGATGCGCAGGACGAGATGGTCGATGTCGCGGATGGGGATCATGGAGTCGTGCTGCGAACGTCTGCGTTCGCCGGAGTGAGCTAGGGTTGGACCTTGTCTACTTCCTCCGTAGCGAAATCGCCTGGAAGAACGACCTCCAGCATTTCAATGTCTTCGCTGTGGCCCAACTCGCGATGCCGGATTCCTGGCGGCTGGTGCACACATGAACCCGCCTCCAAACGGACGACGCCCTGGTCTTCGTACTCGAACTCGATCCAACCCTTCAGGATGTAGACGAGTTGGAATGTTGTCTTGTGGATGTGCGGCTGGCTCGAGAATTCTTTGCCAGCCGCCGCTCGAATGACGTGGGCGTCGACGCGCCCTTCGGTGGCGTTTTGAATGCCGAGGTCGCGGTACTCGTAGAACGAACGCAGACCGCGCTCGAACGAGGAGTCTTTGGCGTGCGAGGCAACGAATCCTTTTGTGGTCATGAGCGTTCTTTCAGTTTGAAAGGAACATTCAGCGAGTAATGCGTTTGTGCGCTGGAGCGCGCTCGCAGACTCTCGGTTTGCCAGAGGGGTAGTCGCTGTTCGCTACATCTGTTAGGTGGCGACTTGCAGCGTGACAGCATAAGACGCCTCTACGTACTCACGGATGAAATATCTCAGCGGTGAGCGGCTCTCAAGTTCGCCGAGGGTGTAGGCGTGAAGTGAATGTCTCGCTCTTTCGGGGCGATTCGAGTTCCACAAGAGGCCGAAGCCGAACCCGTGATCCATGGGGCCAGTGCTGCCAGCGAACGACGCTCCAGCAGAGCTCCGAAGTTGGAAAGAGAACCCCTCGCGGCGTGAAGGTTTGGCTCGAAGTTCAACGAATATTGCTTCTCTAGGCTTGAAGTCGACAGACTCTTCGGCGTCTTTCCTGGCAGGAAAGAGTTCTTCTATCGTCTTTCCCGGAGGCCACGTTTCACCTGTCTCTTGAAATCGCACTTCAATCTGTTGACCTGGCCGCAGTTCGTGGCCGTTGATCCAGATGAGATGCGTTGACTCCCCTTTCTCCGGGTACGTGCCACCCGACATCTCGAGCGTTGCGAACTCGTCGTCGATTCTCGTGCCATGAATGTGCACAGACACAGCGTCGTAGCCGCTCGTATTGACCGTGGCCATCCGCTCGCCATCAACAAGGACAGAGATTGCTGGCATTCGACGTTCAGCCTGTTTGTAAGCATCAAACTGATGCATTCCACTCAAACATACATCACCTGGGGCAGTTCCCATTGCCGGCGGACGCACGATGTGAGCCCGCTTGGCCATCGGCTTGCCGCCGTCAACACCGGCTGGTCGCCTTCAATCTCAGTCTCGTCGCACGTCACGATCGGCTGTGGCATTGAGGCTGATCCGCTGCGCGATCTCGCTGCGCCCGCCCGCACTGTGCAGCGGTAGCACCAGCAAGTCATAGGGACGCGCCACTCGCAGCAGCATCTGCGCACTCGCGATCTCGTTGCCGCCCGTTTGCAGCTGCACCTCGGTCAGACCGGCATCGAGCAGTGCCCGGCGGAACAGGGCCGGCACGTCGCCCAGCGCGCGGCCGCGCAGCATCTCGGGCAGTTCCTTGATCACCACCATGTCCGGTCGTGCAGCCGCTGCCGTGCGCGCCAGCTCGGCAATCGCATCGTTGCTGCGGTTGCCGGCCTGGCCGAGCAGCAGCAGCAATCGTTTTTTTGGCAGCGCTTGCGCCACGGCCAGCAGGCGGGCCAGACCGTCCGGGTTGTGTGCGTAGTCGATCAGCACGGTCGCTCCGTGGTAGCTGTGGCGTTCGAGGCGGCCCGGGTTGTCGTGGGGGTCCAGGCCGAACGAGGTGAGCGTGGTGCGAACGGCGTCGATGGGCAAGTTCAGGCCGGCGACGGCGGCCAACGCGGCGGCGGCGAGGTTCATGCCGTTGTAGGTGGCGGCGCCGTTGAAGGTGAGCGGCAGGTCATGGATGGCGCCGAGATCGTGCGAGGCACCGGCATGGTGGAGCACCAGTCGGCCGGTGCGTGCGCCGCAAGTGGCGCCGCCCTCATGGCGTACCGCCGTCAGGGCAGGGTGGTCGGCATCGGCAGCGAAGAGCGCGCGGCGTCCACGCGAGGCATGCGGCAGACGGTCTGCTGCGGCCATCAGCACGTCGTCGTCGGCATTGAGCACGAGCAGGCCGCGCTCGCTCACTTTGCGGGTAAGGGCGTGGGCGACGGCGAGTTTCAACTCAGCGAGATCGGCCACGCTGTCGATGCCGTACTCGCCGAAGTGGTCGGCGCTGATGTTGGTGACGACGGCAACGTTGGCCTGAGTCACCGCGAGGCCGCGGCGTGCGATGCCGCCGCGCGCGGTTTCGAGCACGGCGAGGGTGACGCGTTTGTCGCGCAGCACCGCGCGGGCGCCGGCAGGGCCGCTGTAGTCGCCGCTGTCGGTCGCCTCACCACCGATGACGATGCCTTCGGTGCTGCACAGACCTGCGGTGTGGCCGGCCCGGCGCGCCATCGCGGCGAGCAGGCGCACGGTCGTGGTCTTGCCGTTGGATCCGGTAACCAGCGCGGTCGGAATGTCGTGCAGCGTCGGCCACGGCACGTCCATCGGCAACGGCAGTGCGGCGCGCGGGTAGGTGAGGCCGGTGTGGCCCGTACCGAGGGTGAGGGCGTCGTCGTCTTCGACCATCGTCACGCCGCGCTCGCGTGCCGCGGACTTCAGGCGCTCGAGCGGTCGCGACCGTTCTGCGTCGGCGCGCTGCGCAAAAGTGACGGCAGGGCTGGGCAGGGCGTGCGCCTCTTCGAAGCCTTCGCGGAAGGCGCGCTCTGCCGCGGCCTGCTCCCAGGCCCACTCATTGACTTCGGTGGCGGTGAGCAGCGTGTCGTCGGGGGCAGCGAAGACGAGGAAGGCGCCGCTGGCGTGTGGGTGCACGATGGGTTGTGGGTCGGGCCCGCCGAGGGTGCGTCCCAACGCGCCCACCCGGCGGGGCCAGGCGCCCTGGGCAGACGATTAGGGTGCCGCAAACGACAGCGGCGTCAACACGACGGCGGTGCGTGCGAACCAGCGGTTCGGTCCGGTCAGGCGGCGTGAGTCATCGAAAGCGTGGCGAGGGCCTTCATCGGCCATGTCAGTCATGGGCGAGCCGCTTCGACAGGCTCGGGGCGAACGGAATCAATCCTCGGCCTCGCCGACATAGCGCAGGCCGCGCTCGTCACGCACGAAGCCGGCGGCTTCCAGATCCATCGGCGCGCCGTTGGCGAGCTCGGTGCCGTCATCGACCGGGGGCGCGGGCGGCTTTGCCGACGGCACCGGCGCGGCACTGTCCGTTTGCACATCCGGCTTGAACTTCGTCACCTGCTTCCACGAGCGCGTCAGCGCGTCGGCGAAGACCAGCAGCAAGTCGCCCGGGCGGCCCAGGCGCAACGCGTGGTCGATGGCTTCCTGTTCGTCGGGGACGATTTCAATTGCGCTGTCGGGCACGCCCTTGTCGCGCAGCACCGCGGCGATCATCTTCGGCACCTCGTCGCTCGCGCGCCCGCGCAGGCCGTCGTCGCGGCGGCAGACGTAGTGGTCGAACTTGCCGGCCACGGCGGCGGCGATCTCGCGGATGTCTTCGTCGCGCCGGTCGCCGGGGCCGGCGACGACGATGAGCCGTCGTCCGCGCTCGTCGAGCTTGGTGCACAGGTCGGCCAGCATGCCGACCGCGTGCGCGTTGTGGCCGTAATCGAAGATGACCTTGAACGGGTGTTCGTTGAAGACGTTCATGCGGCCGGGCGCCTGGAAGAACGTCGTGTCGAAGGTGCGCAGGCCCTGGCGGATGGCGTCGAGCTTCAGGTCCATCGAGAACGCGATCGCCGCGGCGAACATCGCGTTCATCACGTTGTGCGTGGCCCGGCCTTCGAGCGTGGCCGGGATCAGGTGGGTCCACATCAGCGGAATGTGGCGGCCCTTGTCGTAGAGCGTGATCATCTGGCCGTTGACGCCGGCTTC
>JANOEG010000048.1:0-1930 GCA_031413095.1 Burkholderiales bacterium
GTCATGACGACGACGATCGCCCTCGAAACCAGCAAGGGCGATCTGCCGCTCGCGCTCGGCCTGGGGCTGGTGCTGCTGGGGGTGGTGGGCCTGCTCAACGCGCTCATTGCCATTGTGCAAAGGCGCCGCGGGGCGCACGACGAAGCCCGCACAGCCTTGGCGGCTTCTGTATGAGCGCCTTGATCGCGCTCGAGGACGCCGGCGTTCGCTTCGGTGATCGCGCTGCGCTCTCGGGGGTGACCTTCCTGCTCGGCGCCGGCGAGCGCGTGATGCTCGTCGGCGCCAACGGCTGCGGCAAGACGACGCTGCTGCGCCTGCTGCACGGCCAGTTGCCGCACAGCGGCCAGCGCTTGACGCAATCCGACAAAAAGGGCCGCGAGCCGACGCAGGCCATGGTCTTCCAGCGGCCCTTCCTGCTTCGCTTGTCGGTCTGGCACAACCTGCAGATTGCGCTCTGGCTGGCGCGCGTGCCCCGTGCCGAACGTGCGGCGCGCGCGCAGGCTGCGCTCGAGCGCGTGGGCCTGTCGCGCGAGCGCGAGCGCCCGGCGCGTGTGCTTTCCGGCGGACAGCAGCAGCGCCTGGCGCTCGCACGCGCCTGGGCCGTCAAGCCCGACGTGCTCTTTCTCGACGAGCCCACCGCCAGCCTCGACCCGGGCGCCAAGCGCGAGGTCGAAGCGCTGATCGAATCCTTTGCGCGCGACGACGGCGTGGCCATCGTCATGAGCACGCACAACCTCGGCCAGGCCAAACGCCTGGGCACGCGGGTGGTCTACCTCGAAGCCGGGCAGGTGGTGGTGGACCTGCCCGCAGCGATGTTCTTCTACGAGCCGCTGCCGGCGGCGGCGGCGCAGTTCGTCAAGGGGGAGTCGCCGTGGGGGACGGCTTGACAGTGATGGCCGTGCCGCCGCCTGCCACCTCGGCTCAAGCCTCGCAGCGCACCACGCGCAGCCCGAGATGCTTCTCAAACGCGGCGAAATCCCGGTCGCTGTGCAGCAACTCGTGGCCGTCGAGGATGCATCGCGCGGCGATGACCGTATCGATGGTCTTGCGAACCGTCACGCCGAGCGCTCGCAGCTTGCGGAAATTCCGTGCTGCCTGGATCGCCACCTCCGGGCCACCGAGCGTGACCAGGTGCAGAGCCCCCAGCCGGCGCCGGACCGAGTTGAATTCCTTGTCGGTTCCACAACCTTGCAGCACCTCGGTCAGCATCAGATCGCCGATGCCCAACGGGGTTGCACCGAGCAGCGCATCAAGCTTGTCCGCTTGAGGCGTCGGCTCACCGCGCAGATAGTCGATCCAGACGCTGCTGTCGACGAGGATCAACGGTCGCGCCTCGTTGCATCGAGATCGCTGCGCCATTGCACCTTGCCGCGCAGCCGGCGAATGGCCGCCTGCTCATTCAACTCAACAAGGGTCTTCAATCCCATCTCGACGGCTTCGCGCTTGGTGCGGGCGCCGGTGGCCTTCAAGGCCGCGGTCATCAGCTTTTCATCAATGACGATGTTCGTGCGCATGTGTAGCTTTCAGTGATTCATACACATGATATCCCGGTGTGACTTCGCGTGCTGCTTCGCGCGTCAACGCACTCGCGATTTCAGGTGCGGTGGCGGCTGCTGCGGCTGCTGCATGCTCCAGCGTCAGGGCATCGAGCGGACTGCGCACGCCGCCACCGCCGACCTTGAGCACATGGGTGTAGATCATCGTCGTGCTCACGTCCGAGTGGCCCAGCAGCTCCTGCACCGTGCGGATGTCGTAGCCGGATTGCAGCAAGTGCGTGGCAAAGCAGTGGCGCAGCGTGTGCGGGGTTGCCGGCGCCACAACGCCAGCGCGCGCGGCGGCCTTCTTGAATGCACGCTGGAACGCATCGTCATGCAGATGGTGCCGGCGCAGGGTGCCACTGCGCGGATCCACCGACTCTGCGCCTTGAGGA
>JANOEG010000049.1:0-2401 GCA_031413095.1 Burkholderiales bacterium
CACGAATGGATGCGGCGCGGTTGGCGGTCATGTCGTGATCGCCTCGATGTAGGGGCGCATCACGTTGGCGACGCGGCCGCGCGTGGCGTGGCGCCACAGGTCATCCATCGTGAACTTGCCATGGCTCCAGCCATCGCGCAGTGCTTCGAGCGCCACGTCCAGGCCGATCTTGTTGCGGAACCTGAAGCAGTCGACGATGGTCCGGGCCGCATTGAAGACCGGCACCTCGACGCCGTCGATGTTCTGGCGTTCTACGCCGTTGGCCAGGGCTTCGTCCGACATGCGCACGACACGGATTGCCGGCCGGTCCAGCCGGGGGGTCACCATGTGTTGCGGGATCGCGATCCAGACCTCGAAGGGGGCCTGCGTGCCGATTTCGTGGACCCGCAGCGCGGACAGCAGGCAGACCACGCCCTTGGGCACGCGTGCCGAGACTTCCGCCAGCGAGCGGTGCTCGCTGATCGCAGCACCTGGCAGGCCGTACAGGCCGCGGGCCACGCGTTCGAGTTTGCCGGCCTGCACCAGGCGCGTCAGGGCGATCGTTGGCAGGCCGTGCTTGGTCACGTCACGCGCGCGCAGCAGCGTTCGGGTGCGTGCGATCCGCAGCACCTGCTGTTCGTGGGTGGCGGCGGTTGCTGCGACGGTCGCCTTCATGTGTTCAATGTGTTGTGGAATGACTGTGAAAGTCAATTCTTACAGTATAAATGCAACAAAGGTGCGCACGCCAGGCCCTTTTTCCCCAGCGCGAACGCCTTCTGGGCCTTGAAGGCCTGGCAGTCGGTCTGTGCTCGGGGCGCTCAGCGCACGCGGAGTAGACGGTCTGTCTCGCCCTTTTTTTGATCTCGACGATCGACTCCATGGCCTTGACCATCTCGGCGAAGTTGGCGTGGCCGTGGTCCTTTGGGTCGAAGGCGGCATCGAGGCGCTTGATCACGTGCCAGACCGATCCCTTGTTGACCCAGGCTTCGCCTTTGGTTTCGGCGAGCAGGCGAACCGCAGGCGTAGGCGCCTTAGCCATACTTGGCCTCCATGAGGCCAGCGTGCAGGTTCTCGAAGTCCCAGTAAAGAGCGACTGATCGGCTGTCGTCGTTGTCTTCGGTGGCCACGTAGCGCTCCCTCCAAGTCTTTTGGAAGGCATCGTAGTGCCTCCATGCGAGGTTGTGGATGAACGCCCTCAAGTCGTTTCTCTCAGTTCGGGCCCGGCCTAGCGGCAGCCCCAATCCCGCAGGTGCTGCGAAAATGCCATCACGATGCAGCACCTGATCCTGCGCCCAGGCCCCCAGCTGATCATGCGAGCCTTTCGACCGGAGCCCGACGACACGGGCAGCCGACTGAACGAGGTCGATGTCACCGGCCGTGCCCACGAGCTTCTGTTCGAGCTGATTGCCGTCCACGCCGAGACCACGTTGGCCGACATCTTCCGACTGATGGAGGCCAGCCCGTTGCTGCAGAAGTTCTACGCGCGGGACTTCGCCGAAGAACTCTGCGCGGAGGCGCGCAAGGGGGCCGCCGAGCCGCCGGCCCGTGAGCTAGCCGGGCCGCCCCAAGGGCGAACACCGGAGTGCGCAACACGGAGGTTTCCTGATCACCGGGCTGCGCATGAAGGCATCGAGTTCCTCGAGCTGTATCAGGAATGGGGACTGGACACGAACACGGACGAGTACTCCGGCATGCAACGCTTTCACCTGCACGGCATCGGCCACGAACTCGCGGAAGACCTGCCGGAAGAACAAAGGAAAAAGGGCGAACGCATCGAATGGTCGGTCTCGCTGACGCCGCTGCGCGAGCTGCTGTCGTTGCCGGTCCGGGTGAAGGCCGAGGTTCGGATCACCGAGGAAGATGCCACGGCCAAGGCCTACATGAGCGAGATCCGGCGCGCCAGATGCGCCGACGTGACACTGGGCCAGGTTATTCATGGCCTGCTGTGGGAACTGTCCTTTCACGGCGGGCCGCAAGAGCAGCTGGAGGTCTCGGAAGACCTCAAGCGACGGGTTGCCGAGGTCGATGCCGGGACGGTCGAACTCGTGTCCGCTGACGACGTTTTCGAACCACTGTACAAGCCCGGATGCGCCGAGCTCTTCGAAGAGCTCGGCGGTCGTTCGACGCGTGAGATCGCGGCAGCGATCCGCGAGATCGACGACGACGAGAACGCGGCCGCGTGGCTGGAGCGGGTCTTCGAGGGCGCCGTCGTGGTCAAGCCGCGGTTTCGCAACCGTTCCGGTCGCGAGTTCCGCAAGGCCTTCCGGGCCGCCGGTCGCTGACTTCTTCGCCATGAAGAAGGCGGTGATTGCCCCTCAGGAGCGCATCGACGATTTCGAGCGCACGGCGGTTGAGTTTTTTCGCGCTGCCCTGGGCATTCGAGTGGCTATCCGCTGCCAGGAGCGCCACCACAGGGCCGATG
>JANOEG010000050.1:0-4029 GCA_031413095.1 Burkholderiales bacterium
CTGAACTACGGCATGCAGCGTGTGCGCGGCGGCGGCAACGCGGTGCGCTTGGTCGCTCTGCTGCCGTGCCTCACCGGCGCCTGGCGGCACCGCGCGGGCGGCTTGCTGCTGTCGAGCTCGGGCTGGTTCAAGCGCTTCAAGAATCCGTCGCTGGAACGGCCCGACCTGCTCGCCGGGCGGCGCCCTCGCACGATCAACATGAGCACCATCGGCGATGACCTGCTGCGCGAATCGTCGCCCACGTTCGGGCCGAAGATCGAAGCGCTGATCGTCTACAACAGCAACCCGGTGGCGGTGGCGCCGGAGTCGAAGAAGGTGGTGGCCGGTTTTGCCCGCGAGGACCTGTTCACCGTCGTGCTCGAACATTTCATGACCGACACCGCCGACCACGCCGACTACGTGTTGCCGGCAACGACGCAGCTGGAGCACCTCGACGTGCACGGCACCTACGGCCACACCGATGTGATGTGGAACGAGCCGGCGATTGCGCCAATCGACGAGGCCAAACCCAACACGCAGATCTTTCGCGAGCTGGCCGCGCGCTTGGGCTTCACCGAACCGTGCTTCGAAGACGACGATGAGACGCTGGCCCGCCAGGCCTTCGACTGGGAGGCCATCGGCACGAGCTTCGAAGCGCTGCGCGAGCGCGGCTGGGCGAGCCTGCCCATTCCCGACGCGCCCTTCGCAAACGGTGGCTTTGCCACCGAGAGCGGCAAGGCCAAGGTCGATGTCTGCGGCCTCGGCGTGCCCGAGCATGTGCCCAACTACGAGAGCGTGCTGTCGTCGCCGGAACTGGCGGCGCGCTTTCCGCTGGCAATGATCTCACCGCCGGCACGCCACTTCCTCAACTCCAGTTTTGTCAACGTGAAGAGCCTGCGCACGATCGAAGGCGAGCCGCTGCTGGAGATGCACGCCGACGATGCCAGAGCGCGGGGCATCGAGAGTGGCGCGATGGTGCGCGTCTTCAATCAGCGTGGCGAGTACCGCTGCAAGGCCGAGGTGAGTTCACGCGCGAGGCCCGGCGTCGTCAACGGCCTGGGCGTGTGGTGGCGCAAGCTCGGCGCGGACGGCACCAACGTCAACGAGCTGACCAGCCAGCGCCTGACCGACATCGGCCGCGCGCCGACGTTCTACGACTGCTTGGTTGAAGTGATGCCGTGCGGCGCTGGGCGCTGATGGCGGGTATCGGCGTTGCGAGCGTGGCGGCGCTGATCGGCGTTGCCTGCCTTGCCGTGGGATGTTCTACGGTGGGCTACTACGCGCAATCCGTCGGCGGCCACCTCGACTTGCTCGCGCGCGCCAAACCGATCGACGAGCTGCGAGCCGCCGAATCGACGCCCGCGCCGTTGCGTGAACGCCTTGCGCTTGCCGCGCGCATCCGCGACTTCGCAGTCAGCGACCTCGGCCTGCCCAACAACCGCAGCTACCGCCGCTACAGCGACCTGGGCCGCAACGCTGCCGTGTACAACGTGACCGCTGCGCCCGAGCTGTCGCTGAAGCTTGAAACCTGGTGCTTCCCGGTCGTCGGCTGCGTCGGCTACCGCGGCTACTATGACCGCGCGGCGGCCGACGCCGAGGGTGCGGTACTGCGCGAACGCGGCCTCGAAGTCAACGTCTACGGCGTGCCCGCGTACTCAACGCTCGGCAAACTCGACTGGCTCGGCGGCGACCCCCTGCTCAACACGTTTGTGAACTGGCCCGAGGGCGAACTGGCGCGCCTGGTCTTCCACGAATTGGCGCACCAAGTCGTCTACGCCGAGGGCGACACGATGTTCAACGAATCGTTTGCAACCGCGGTCGAACGTCTCGGTGTGCAGCGCTGGCTGATGCAGCATGCCGGCGACGAGGCCAAGCGCCAGTACGCGGCGCAGGACGCGCGGCGAGAAGACTTCCGCGCGCTGACCACGCGCTATCGCGACCGATTGAACGCGCTCTACACGAGCGCCGCCAGCGATGCCGACAAGCGCGCAGGCAAGGCGGCGCTGATGCGCGAGCTGCGTGCCGAGTACGCCCAACTCAAAGCCGAACGATGGAATGGTTTCGCCGGCTACGACGGCTGGTTCGAACGTGCCAACAACGCCAGCTTCGGCGTGCTTGCCGCCTACAACGAACTCGTGCCGTCTTTCGAACGCCTCTACGAACGTGAGGGCCGCGACTTCAAACGCTTCTATGCTGAAGTGGCGCGTCTGGCCATCTTGCCGAGGGAGCAGCGGACGGCGACACTGAACTCACTCTGAGGAGACCTGCGTTATGCCCGACATCAAGATCCACCGCGACCACGCTCTCGGATTGCCCAAGGCGCGCAAAATCGCCTGGAAGTGGGCGGAGCAGGTCGAGAAAGAATTCTCGATGGAATGCACCGTCACCGAAGGCGAGTTCAGCGACACCGTGCACTTCACCCGCAGCGGCGTCAACGGCACGCTGGTCGTTGCTGCGGACCACTTCGACCTGAGCGCCAAGCTCGGCTTCCTGCTCGGCGCGTTCTCGAAGACGATCGAGAACGAGATCAAGAAGAATCTGGATGGGCTCCTGGCCAAGAGCAACGCAGACAAAAAACCGGCCGCCAAGAAGGCAGCCAAGAAGTAGCGCGGCGCGCGGCTACTTCAACGACTCGACCAGCGCCACGTATTCCTTCATCGCCTCGTCGTTGCTCTTGCCCTTGATCGCGTTCCACGCGTCCCATTTGGCGCGGCCGACCATGTCGGTGAAGCCGGGGCGCTTGCCATCGACGTCGCCGCCAGAGCCTTGTTTGTAAAGCGCGTAGAGCTGCAGCAGCGTCGCGTTGTCGGGCTTCTCGGGCAGGTTCTTGCTGTCGGCAACGGCTTTTTCGAAGGCGGCTTTGGGGGTGGCCATGGTGCAGAACTCCTGTTGTGAAGGACGAAGTAGGAAGATAGCGTCGGCATCTTAGCCAGCATGTCACAGCGTCCGCTGCCGAGGAGAACCCCGATGTCTGCTGCCGTTGAACGCATGTCGCGCGTCGATCACGCTTGGCTGCGCATGGACAGCGACGCCAACCTGATGATGATCATCGGCTTCTGGCTGCTCGAGCCGAAGCTGACGCTGCCCGAGTTGAGCGAGCGCATTCGCACCGCGCTGCTCGCCTACCCGCGCTTCCGGCAGAAGGTGGTCGAAGACGAGGGCGGCGCGATGTGGGTCGAAGACGAGCACTTCGACCTCAGCCATCACGTCACGCGCGAAGTCCTGCGCAGCAAGCCGGGCGAGCCAGGGCTCGACGCTCTGAAGCGCCGCGTTGCCGAGCTGGCGACGCAGCCGCTCGATCCGTCTCGGCCGCTGTGGCAGTTCCATCTCATCGAAGACCTCGACGGTACGCAGAGCGCGATGATCTGCCGCATCCACCATTGCATCGGCGACGGCATCGCGCTGATCTCGGTGACGCTGTCGATCGCCGATGGCGGCAAGCCGCCGCCGCAGCGCAAACCGCAGGCCGAGCGCGAGCACGACTGGATTGCCGACTCGCTGATCAAACCCCTGATCGGCCTCACGGCCAAGGGCATGGAGATGCTGGGCTCGGCCGATGCCGCGCGCATCGGTGTGCAGGTGGCGCAAGACGCTGCCGCGCTGGCGCTGATGGCCGACGATTCACCGACGCGGCTCAAGGGCAAGGCCACGCCGGGCAAGCGCGTGGCTTGGGGCGAGCCGCTGCCGCTGGAGGACGTGAAGGCGGTCAGCAAGGCCTATGGCGTGTCGATCAACGACGTGTTGCTCGCGGCGGTGGCTGGCGCGATCGGCAGCTATCTGCGCAGCAAGGGCGACGACCCGACAGGTCAGGAGATCCGCGCCATGGTGCCGGTGAACTTGCGTCCGCTCGAAGAGGCCTACAAGCTCGGCAACCGCTTCGGCCTCGCGCCGCTGGTGCTGCCGATCGGCATTGCGCATCCGGGCGAACGCTTGTACGCGGTGCATGCACGCATGAACGCGCTCAAGGGCAGCTACCAGCCGCTGTTGGCATTTGCCGTGTTGGCGCTGTCGGGGCTCGTCGTCAAGCCGATGCAGGACGTTATCACCGGC
>JANOEG010000051.1:0-3474 GCA_031413095.1 Burkholderiales bacterium
GCGCACGCCCGTGGCCGGCATGGTGCATGCGCTGGCGCTGCTGGCCATCGTGCTGGTCTTGGCGCCGCTGGCGGTGCACATCCCGCTACCCGCACTCGCCGGCATCCTGCTGTTCGTGGCGTGGAACATGGGCGAGTGGCATGAGTTCAAACGCCTGCGCCAGTTCAGCCTGCCCTACCGCACCATCCTTCTCGGCACGTTTTTTCTGACCGTAGTCTTCGACCTCACCGTGGCGGTGGAAGTGGGCCTGATCCTGGCTTGCGTGTTTTTCATCTACCGCATGAGCACGCTGTTCAAGGTGCAGCCGTATGACGCGGGGCCGCTGCCGGACGGTGTGGTCAGCTTCGAACTCTTCGGCTCGCTGTTCTTCGGCGCCGTGGCCAAGATCGAAGCGCTGCCGGCGCAACTGCCAGCCGGCACGCGCTGCGTCGTGCTCGAGATGCACCGCCTGATCTCGCTCGACACCTCGGGCCTCGATGCGCTGGACCAACTGCACAAGGACCTGAAGAAAGCCGGCATCGCGCTCGTGCTGGCCAACGTCAACGAGCAGCCGCTGTCGCTGATGCGGCGCTCGGGCTTTGCCGCCGTGCTCGGCGAAGACGCGATCGTGCCGACGGTGGCGGCGGCGTTCAGCGGCACGCCGATTGCCCGAGATCCATGAGGGAGCCAATACGGCGCCAAGCGTATCCAACGACTACCATCGCCCAGACCGATGACAAGGAGGAGCTTTTCATGAACTTCATTCGTTCACGGCGCGTCGGCGCGCTGGTGGTCGTATCGGCGCTGTCTCTGTCCGCTACCGTGCACGCCCAAGCGCTGCGCGTCGGCTCGAAGATCGACACCGAAGGCTCGCTGCTCGGCAACCTGATCGTGCAGGTGCTCGAAGCCGGCGGCATCAAGACAGAAAACAAGCTGCAGCTCGGCAACACCAAGATCGTCCGCGGCGCGCTGGTGGCCGGCGAGATCGATCTCTACCCCGAGTACACCGGCAACGGCGCGTTCTTCCATGCCGACGACAAGAACCCGGTGTGGAAGAAACTCGATGCCGGCTACGAGCGGATCAAGGCGCTCGATGCCGAGAAGAACAAGCTGGTCTGGCTGCCGCCGGCACCGGCCAACAACACCTGGGCCATCGCCATCCGCAAGGACGTGGCTGGCGCGCAGAAGCTGAAAACGATGGCCGACTTCGGCAAATGGGTGACCGGTGGCGGCAAGGTCAAGCTCGCTGCGTCGGCCGAATTTGCCGAACGCCCGGACGCGCTGCCGGCCTTTCAATCGGCCTACAGCTTCAAGCTGACGCAGAACCAGTTGCTGCTGCTGGCCGGCGGCGACACGGCAGCGACGATCAAGGCCGCGGCCGAACAGACCTCGGGCGTCAACGCCGCGATGGCCTACGGCACCGACGGGCCGGTGGCCGCGCTCGGCCTCGTCGTGCTCGAAGACAACCTGGGCGTGCAGCCGGTGTATGCGCCGGCGGCCGTCGTGCGCGCCGAGGCGCTGGCCAAGCAGCCGAAGATCGCGACCCTGCTCGCACCGCTGTTCAAGACGCTGGACACGGCGACGCTGCAGCGCCTGAACGCGCAGATCGCGCTCGAAGGGCAGGACGCGAAGAAGGTGGCTGCCAATCACTTGAAGGCTGTGGGCCTGGCCAAGTGAGTGTGGCGCCGGTGGGGACACTGGCGACGCAGGGCAGCACGCCGGTCGTTCGCAACCGCGTCCTGTGCGTGCTCGTGCTGGCGGCGTTGGCCGCAGCTCTCGGGCTGGCCTTCGTCAGCGCGGCGCCGAACCGCTTGGTCTCGGGCACGGGCATACCGCTGCACCGCTTGACGACGAGCGGCGGTGCGCTGCTCGCACTGCCCGCCGCGCTGCTGATGCTGGGCGTGTTCGCACCAGTGACGCGGTTGACTCACGCGACCGTGGCTGTTGCGGCATCGCTGCTGCTCGCCGGACTGGCCTGGCTCGCCGGGCGCGAGGCCAGCGCACAGGCCTCGCAGTTGTCGAGCCTGGCTCGCGTCTCGTTCGGTGGCGCCTTCTGGCTGCTGGCCTTGCTCGTCTGGTTGGCCGCGGCCGATGCGCTGCAGCGGCTCGGCTTGTCGCCACCGTGGCGCAGCATCGCGCAGGCGGCGCTGTGGTTGCCGCTCGTGGCGCTGTGGCTGTCGGGTGGGCTAGACGCGTTGTCGCTGGCGAAGGAACACGCCAACCGCGAAGACGTGTTCAATGCCGCCGGCCTGCGCCACCTGCAGATCGTCGGCGCGACGCTGTTGCCGGCGCTTGCCATCGGCGTGCCGCTCGGCGTCGCCGCAGCGCGTCACGAAGGCTTCGCACGGCCGCTGTTGGCCGCGCTGAACATCGTGCAGACGGTGCCGTCGATCGCGCTGTTCGCGTTGCTGATCGCGCCGCTCGCCAGTCTCGCCACGGCGCTGCCGGGCTGGGGCATCCAGGGCATCGGCCTGCTGCCGGCGGTGATCGCGCTGACGCTCTATGCGCTGTTGCCGATCGTGCATGGCACGGCGTCGGGCCTGCGCCAGGTGCCGCGCGCGGCGGTCGAGGCGGCCACTGGCATGGGCATGACGAGGCAACAGCTGTTCTGGCGCGTCGAGGTCCCGCTCGCGCTGCCGGTGCTGCTGTCGGGGCTGCGCGTGACCACGGTGCAGGTCATCGGCCTGGCGGTGGTGGCCGCGCTGATCGGCGCCGGCGGCTATGGCGCTCTGGTCTTTCAGGGGCTGGCCAGCAGCGCACTCGACCTGGTGCTGCTCGGCGTGCTGCCCGTGGTGGCGCTGGCGGTGGTGGCCGATGCCGCGCTGGCGTTGCTGACCACCGCGCTGCAAGGGCCTACGCGATGATCGAGCTGCGCCAGGTTCGCAAGGCCTTCGGCGCCACGCGCGCGATCGACGATGTGTCGATGGCCATCGGCCGTGGCGAGTTGGTGGCGCTGATCGGCGCGTCGGGCTCGGGCAAGTCGACGCTGCTGAAGATGATCAACCGCCTGGTCGAACACGACAGCGGCATGATCCTGTTCCAGGGCGAAGAGATTCGCTCGTTCCGCGCCGAGGACTTGCGGCGGCGCATGGGCTACGCGATCCAGTCGATCGGCCTGTTCCCGCACTGGAGCGTGGCCCGCAACATCGCCACGGTGCCGGTGTTGCTCGGCTGGCCGGTCGCGCGCATCTCGGCACGTGTCGACGAGCTGCTGGCGCTGCTCAACCTCGATCCGGCGCTGTACCGCGAGCGCTGGCCGCACCAACTCTCGGGCGGACAACAGCAGCGCGTGGGCGTGGCGCGCGCGCTCGCCGCCGACCCCGAAGTGCTGCTGATGGACGAACCCTTCGGCGCGCTCGACCCGCTGACGCGCGAATCGCTGCAGCAGGAACTGGCGCGCATCCACAAGGCGTCCCGCAAGACCATCGTGCTGGTCACGCACGATATCGACGAAGCGCTGCGCCTGGCGACGCGCATCGTGCTGCTCGACCACGG
>JANOEG010000052.1:0-6413 GCA_031413095.1 Burkholderiales bacterium
GATCGCTCTCGCAACCTTGAGCGTCGCTGCCGGATCGGCTTCGGCGCAATCGTCGGTCACCCTGTCCGGCGTCGTCGACGCTCCCGCCGCTAGCTGATGGAAGAAGAACGCGACAAGATGAAGAAGGACCTGCTCGGCAGCATCGCCAAGGGCGAAGTCCGCCGCGGCGTGGTCAAGAACATCACCGAATTCGGCGCGTTCATCGACCTCGGCGGCATCGACGGCCTGCTGCACGTGACCGACATGTCCTGGGGCGGAGGGGCAACTGCCGGCGGAGGCGGCGGGGGAGGCGGCGGCGGCGGAGGCGGCGGAGGCGGCTTGGCGGCACCGTCGCAGAACGGATGCGCCGTGGCCGGCGTCCAGTAACCATCGCGCCAGCAGTGTTCGTTGGTGCCGTTTCTCCAGATCAGCGAGCCATCGCCATTGCGCCAATTGTCAGCAGCGTTGGCCGCCTTCAATTCTTCGGCGGTCGGCACTTTGGGCGCCATGCCGGTATGCGCGGCAGCCAACGCTGCCATGGGCACAGCGAGTGCAGCAGACGCAAACAGCATCGCCACCTTGTTCAGTTTCTTCATTGAATCTCCTCTCGAGGATGGCCGCAGTGGCGGCGCGAAACGTCCAAAATCGGAAGCGAGAAAACCTGGCAAACACCCGGTTCGACGAGCGCTCACCGCCGATCAATTCATTGTGCCAGAGCTTCTTCGGGCGACTGCATTTTGGGCGCACCGCACAAGGACGGAAGCCTCAATGTTGCGCAGGAGCGACAAGCGGCGCCGAATAGAATTGCCGCTTTCCCGCGTTGATCTTGACGCCGTTGCCCCTTCAACGGCCTGGAATCGCGGGCCCCGAGACCCGCTTTCCCGCCTCCTGCATGACCTCCTTCGCCAAGGAAACCCTGCCCATCAGCCTCGAAGAGGAGATGCGCAGGTCGTACCTCGACTACGCGATGAGCGTGATCGTCGGTCGCGCCCTGCCCGACGCGCGCGATGGCTTGAAACCCGTGCACCGGCGCGTTCTGTTCGCGATGCACGAGCTGAATAACGACTGGAACCGGCCGTACAAGAAAAGCGCACGCATCGTCGGCGACGTGATCGGCAAGTACCACCCGCATGGCGACACGGCGGTGTACGACACGATTGTGCGCATGGCGCAGGACTTTTCTCTGCGTCATATGCTGGTCGATGGCCAGGGCAACTTCGGCTCGGTTGATGGCGACAACGCCGCGGCGATGCGCTACACGGAGATCCGCCTGTCGAAGATCGCCCACGAGATGCTGGCCGACCTGGACAAGGAGACGGTCGACTTCGGCCCCAACTACGACGGCAGCGAGCGCGAGCCGCTGGTGCTGCCGACGAGGCTGCCCAACCTGTTGATCAATGGCAGCGCTGGCATCGCGGTCGGCATGGCGACCAACATCCCGCCGCACAACCTGAACGAAGTGGTCGATGCGTGCCTGCATCTGCTGAAGCAGCCGCAGGCGACGATCGAAGAGCTGATGGAGATCATCCCGGCGCCCGACTTCCCCACCGCCGGCATCATTTACGGCATCGAGGGTGTGCGCGACGGCTACCGCACCGGCCGCGGCAAGCTGATCATGCGCGCCAAGTGCCACTTCGAGGACATCGACAAGGGCTCGCGGCAATCGATCATCGTCGATGAGATTCCCTACCAGGTGAACAAGAAGACGCTGCTCGAGCGCATTGCCGAGCTCGTCAACGAGAAGAAGATCGAAGGCATCAGCCACATCCAGGACGAGAGCGACAAGTCCGGCATGCGGGTGGTGATCGAGTTGAAGCGCGGCGAAGTGCCCGAAGTCGTGCTCAACAACCTGTACAAGCAGACGCAGCTGCAAGACACGTTCGGCATCAACATGGTGGCGCTGATCGACGGTCAGCCCAAGCTGTGCAACCTGAAGATGTTGATCGACATCTTCTTGGAGCACCGGCGCGAAGTGGTGACGCGGCGCACCGTGTTCGAGCTGAAGAAGGCACGCGAGCGCGGCCACGTGCTCGAAGGCCTGGCCGTCGCGCTGGCCAACATCGACGAGTTCATCGAGACCATCAAGACCAGCCCGACGCCGCCGGTGGCCAAGGCGGCGCTGATGAGCAAGAGCTGGGACTCATCCCTGGTGCGCGAGATGCTGCAACGCGCCGAAGCCGACACGGCCGGTGGTCGCGCCGCCTACCGTCCGGAAGGTCTGGCGCCGCAGTACGGCATGCAGGCCGACGGGCTGTACCGCTTGTCCGAAGACCAGGCGCAAGAGATCTTGCAGATGCGCTTGCAGCGCCTCACGGGCCTGGAGCAAGACAAGATCGTCAGCGAATACAAGGAGGTGATGTCCGAGATCGCCGACTTGCTCGACGTGCTGGCCACGCCGGCTCGCGTGACGACGATCATCTCGGACGAGTTGATCGCGCTGAAGAACGAATTCGGCGGCAGCAAACTCGCTGCGCGCCGCAGCCACATCGAGCGCAACGCGCAGGACCTCGGCACCGAGGACCTGATCACGCCGACCGACATGGTGGTGACGCTCTCGCACACCGGCTACATCAAGAGCCAGCCGCTGGCCGAGTACCGCGCGCAACGCCGCGGCGGGCGCGGCAAGCAGGCCGCTCAGACGAAAGAAGACGACTGGATCGACCAGCTCTTCATCGCCAACACGCACGACTGGATCCTCTGCTTCAGCGATCGCGGCCGCGTCTATTGGATCAAGGTCTGGGAAGTGCCGCAGGGCGCACGCGCCAGCCGCGGCAAGCCGATCGTCAACATGTTCCCGCTGCAGCCTGGCGAGAAGATAACCGTGGTGCTGCCCCTCACGGGTGAGTTCCGCACCTTCCCCGCCGACCACTACATCTTCATGGGCACGGCGCTGGGCACCGTCAAGAAGACCGCGCTCGACGAGTTCAGCAACCCGCGCAAGGCCGGCATCATCGCGGTTGATCTCGATCCGGGCGACCAGCTCGTCGGCGCTGCGCTGACGGACGGCAAACACGACGTGATGCTGTTCTCCGACGCCGGCAAGGCGGTGCGCTTCGACGAAGACGATGTGCGCGCGATGGGCCGCACCGCGCGTGGCGTGCGCGGCATGATGTTGGAGCCGGGCCAGAACGTGATCGCGATGCTGGTCGCCGAAGATGAATCGCAATCTGTGCTCACCGCCACTGAAAACGGCTACGGCAAGCGCACCTCGATTGCCGAGTACACGCGCCACGGCCGTGGCACCAAAGGCATGATCGCGATCCAGCAAAGCGAGCGCAACGGTCGCGTCGTGGCGGCCACGCTGGTGCGCCCGGAAGACGAAATCATGCTGATCACCGACAAAGGAGTGCTCGTGCGCACCCGCGTCAGTGAAATCCGCGAGCTAGGCCGCGCCACCCAGGGCGTGACGCTGATCGCACTCGACGACGGTGCCAAGCTGTCGGGCCTGCAACGCATCGTCGAAAGCGACGCCGATGACGCCGGAAACGGCAACGGCACTGCCAGTGGCGACAACGGAGAGACACCATGAACTGGCGTATTGCCTTACTTGCCTTGGCCCTGGCCACCGGCAGCGCGCACGCGCAATCGAAGAAGGATCTGATCGCGAAGGTAGTGCAACTGCACATGCAGGGCATCGAGAACGTCGGCCGCGTCATCGCCGGCCAGACCTCGCAACAGATGCTTCAAGCTGCGGGACAGGCGCTGCCGCGCGTCGCCGCCGACAAACGCGAAGCCGTCGGCAAGGAAATTCAGGAAGACGTGAAGAAGTTCTACGACGAAGTCGAGCCACTGCTGAAGAAGCGCGCCGTCGAACTCGCTCCGGCCACCGTCGGCGCGGCCTACGAAGAGAAGTTCAGCGAAGACGAGCTGAAGGTGATCATTGCCTGGCTCGAGTCGCCCGTGTCCAAGAAGTACGCGCAGATCGACCGCGATCAAGGCAATGCGTTGGCAGAAAAGGTCGTGACCGACACGCGGCCAACCATCGAGCCGAAGCTCAAAGCCCTGGAAGCCGCTGTGGCCAAGCGGCTGGGGGTGTCGCCCAATGAACCCGGCGCGTCGGCACCGAAAGCGCCGGCGCCCAAGAAGAAGCCATGAGCGTTCCCGCCCGGCCTTTCCGAAGGGGGCTCTCCGTCCCTCTTGGCGGGACCGCGCGCAGCGTGAGGGTGCACCAGTGAGCGAGCCGGCGCCGGAACTGTTGTCGCTGCGGGCGCAGATCGACGCGCTCGACCGCGAGTTGCTGGCGCTGCTCAACCGCCGCGCGGGACTGGCGCTGCAGGTCGGTGAGATCAAGAAGCGTGAGGGCTCGGCGGTGTTTCGCCCCGAGCGCGAAGCGCAGGTCATCGATGGCCTGAAGGCCGAGAACCGCGGCCCATTGCCCAACGAATCCGTCGCGCCGATCTGGCGCGAGATCATGTCGGCCAGCCGCTCGCTCGAGACGCCGCTCTCCATCGCCTACCTCGGCCCGGCTGGCACATTCAGCGAGCTTGCGGCACTCGGCTACTTTGGCGCGTCGATCGTGCACGTGCCGTGCGGCAGCATTGACGAAGTCTTCCGTGCCACGAGCGGCGGCGCGGCGGACTTCGGCGTCGTGCCGGTCGAGAACTCGACCGAAGGCGTCGTCGCACGCTCACTCGATCTGTTCTTGACGACGCCTTTGTCGATCGTCGGCGAAACCAGTTTGTATGTGCGCCACAACCTGATGCGCAAGGTGGAAGGCACGGCGGGCATCGAAGCCGTGTGCGCACATCCGCAGGCGCTGGCGCAGTGCCATGCATGGCTGACGCAGCATTTGCCGCATGTCGAGCGCCGGCCGGTGGCAAGCAATGCCGAGGGTGCGCGCATGGCCTCGCAGAATGACAAGCTCGCAGCCATCGCCAGCGAGCGCGCCAGCAGCGAGTACGGCTTGCATGTGCTGTCGCCAGCGATCCAGGACGACCCGCACAACCGCACGCGCTTTGCCGTCGTGGCCTTGCCGGGCCAGCACCCGCAGCCTCGCGCAACAGGCAACGACTGCACCAGCCTCGTCGTCTCGGTGCCCAACAAGCCGGGCGCAGTGCACGACATGCTGGTGCCGCTGAAGAACCACGGCGTGTCAATGACCCGCTTCGAGTCGCGCCCGGCGCGATCGGGCCAGTGGGAGTACTACTTCTACATCGACATCGACGGCCACCCGGATCAACCTCATGTGGCCACCGCCCTGGCTGAGTTGCGCAGCGCCTGCGCCTTCTTCAAGCTGTTGGGCACGTATCCGCTCGATACTCACTGACCCAATGATGTGCCCCCAAGCTCACTTCGTTCGCCGCTCCCCGAATGGGATGCCATCGAGCTTGGGGCGGCCCGGCGCTCGATGATGTTCAAACAACTCGGCGTCATCGGTACCGGCTTGATGGGCGGCTCGTTCGCGCTGGCGTTGAAGCGCGCGGGGTTGGTGCAGCGCGTCATCGGCTACTCGAAGTCACCCTCGACGACCGAGCGCGCGAAGAAGCTCGGTGTGATCGACGACACCGCCGAGTCTGCGCTGCTCGCCGTCTCGGGCTCCGACATCGTGCTGATCGCTGTGCCGGTCGCCGCAACCGAGGCCACTTTCAAGGCGATCCGGCATCTCGTGGAGCCCGGCTGCCTGTTCATGGACGTTGGCTCGACCAAGCGCGACGTGGTCGATGCGGCACGCCGCGTTCTGAAGGAGCGCGTTGCCAGCTTCGTGCCCGCGCACCCTATTGCAGGCAAGGAGTCCGGCGGTGTGCAGCACGCCGACGCGGCGCTGTACCAGGGCCGCCAGGTCATCCTGACGCCGCTGGCCTCCACGAATCCGGCACTCGTGCAGAAGGCCGCCGATGTCTGGAGCGCGATCGGCTGCCAGGTGTTGAAGATGACGCCCGACGATCATGACGCAGCGTTTGCTGCGGTCAGCCACTTGCCGCACCTGCTCGCGTTTGCCTACTTCAGCGCCGTGGCGCGCCAGCCGGCAGGCAACGACTACCTGACCCTGGCCGGCCCGGGCTTTCGCGACTTCACGCGCATCGCGGCCAGCGATCCGGCGGTGTGGCGCGACATCCTGATCGCCAACCGCGAAGAAGTGTTGAAGCAGTCGCTGCGCTTCCGACACACGCTCGATGCCATCGAGCATGTGATGCGCTCGGGCAATGGCGAAGCGCTGGAAGATCTGATCAAGCAGTCGGCCGACGCCCGGGCACAGTGGCAGATGAGCGCGACCAACAAGACCCCGGGCTCACGCTAGCGCATGTTCGCGCTGCCGTTTCTCGATCTGCCTCCGCTTTCGCGTGCCGGTGGCACGGTCAAGCTGCCGGGCTCGAAAAGCATTTCCAACCGCGTGCTCCCCGAATCCTGACACCACCGACGCCAACACGACGCAGCAGTTCGTCGCGGTCGGCCGGGATGCGGGCAACAACGTCATCGCCTTCACGCCGACCTGG
>JANOEG010000053.1:0-9716 GCA_031413095.1 Burkholderiales bacterium
GCCCTGGCAGCCGACTTCGGCGCCGCTGATGCTGGCGTTTTCCTTGTAGAGCATGCCAATGGCCGCAGCCGTGAGCAGGAAGTCGATCACGCCCTTGTCGCCAGCACCAGCCACAAAGCGCGTGTAGTAGTGCAGCACCGCGGGCACGATGCCAGCGGCGCCGTTGGTCGGCGCTGTGACGACGCGGCCACCGGCGGCGTTCTCTTCGTTGACAGCCAGCGCGTAGAGATTCACCCAGTCCATCACCTGCAGCGGGTCCTTCAAAGCCGCTTCGGGATTGGCCGTCAGATCGCGGTACAGCGGCGCCGCACGGCGCTTGACCTTGAAGCCGCCGGGCAGCACGCCATCGGTCGCGCAACCGCGCTTGACGCAGTCCTGCATCACGCGCCAGATCTTCATCAGACCGGCGTCGGTGTCGGCATCGCTGCGCCAATGACGCTCATTGCGGCGCACCACGTCGGCAATCGAGCCGTTGATCTCCTGCGCCCGAACCAGCAACTCTTCGCCGCTGTGAAACGGATGCGGCAGCACGGTGGCATCGGGGGCGATGACCTTTTGCTTGCTGCCGTCGGCCGCGACTTCGTCGCTGACAACGAAGCCTCCGCCGACCGAGTAATAAACGCGGTTGGCGAGTTCGCGGCCTTCTGTGTCGAACGCTTCGAAGCGCATGCCGTTGGCATGGAACGGCAGCGTCTCCCGGCGGTGGAAGACGAGGTCGGCCTTGTCGTCGAAGCCAACGCCGCGGCCGCCGTGCAGCACAAGCTGGCTGCTGTCGCGAATGGATTCGAGCAACGCCGGAATCGCTTCGATGTCCACCGTGTCCGGCTCGTGGCCGGCCAGCCCGAGCAACACCGCCTTGTCGCTGCCGTGGCCCTTGCCGGTGGCGCCGAGCGAGCCGTAGAGCTGCGAGCGCACGCGCGCGGTCCGATCCAGCAAGCCGTCATGCGCCAGGCGCAGCGCGAACAGCCGCGCGGCGCGCATCGGACCGACAGTGTGCGAACTGCTCGGGCCGATACCAATCTTGAAGAGGTCGAAGACGCTGATGGCCACGGGACACCTCGGTTGTGCCCTGTTCGGGCCCAGCATTATCGGACGCGCTACAGCAAGAACCGGCTGCGCAACAGCCGCGACGCAATGCGCGGATCGTCGGCATCGGTGACGAGGCACAGCTCGACCGTGCGGCCGGTGAGGCGCACCGCGACGCCTTCGACCTTTTCCCGGCCCGGCACCGCGAACAACGCTTGAACCTTGCCCTGCGCAGTCATCACACCGACCGCACTGCCGACACAGGCGCCGTCGGCGACGTTGTCGTCGGTGGACTCGGCCACGGCGGTGAAAACCCAGCGTCCGTCGGGCAGCGCGGCGCCGTCGGTGAACGTCAATGGCACGCCATCGACCTGACCGAGCCTGTGCCGGCGGATGCGTTGCGGCGCTGGCGCGGGGCCGCGGCCATGCAACCAGCGCAGCAAGGCAGGCCGCGCATAGTGCACCGACGCGCTCGGCGAGCCGCCTTGGTGGCCGCGCTGGAGCAGCACGAACTCGCGTTGCGAAATGAATGCGCCTTCGATGTTCAGGTCACCGAACCGCTGGCGCAGCGGGTCGTACAAGGCCGTGAGATCGAGCTGCCGCGCCGGCAACAGCGGCTCGCCGTCCGCCCCGAGGGCGATGTAAGCGCCGCGGCAGCGCCGGGGCCGCGACCCCGAGCCGAGCGTCAGCAACGCGCCGTGCGGCCAAGCGGGGCTGGCGGGCAGCAGGAGCAGCGTCTCGGTATCAGGTTTGCGCTGCTTGCGGGCCTTCTTGCCTGCAGGCAGCTTGCCGTCGAACAGCGGCACCGTGTGCCCAGGCGCGTTGGCGCCGCTGAACACCGCCAGCGCGTGCTCATCATCGCCAACGACGTAGGCGCGGCCGTTTGCGCAGACCAGCCCGCTGGCCGCGCTGACATGCCGCTGTCCGGGCGTGGGGGTGTGCCGATCCAGCGTCAGGTCACGCAGGTGCTCGATGATCAACATCGCACACCCAACAGCATCGATGAATTACTCGACGCTGTTGCAGCTCGGGGCGCAGACCATTTCGGCCCGGCCCAGCACGCGCTTTGACTTCAACTGGGCCGCCTGCCGGTGCCGGCCGCACAGAAAACACGAGCGTGTGTGGCCCGTGCCCGTGAACGGCGATCCAGACACCTTGGCCGCGTAGCGCAGGCCGTTTTCCGAAACTTTGGTCGAGGGGGTCGCTTTGCTCATATCCATATTGTCGCAGGCTGCGCCGGGTCTGGCTGCCAGACTTGTTTTTCGGGCCTACCGGGTAAGCTGCACGCATGAACACGCGGCCCTTGCGCCACGCTGCCGCCCTCGGCAAACTCACAAGTCCGCGACTGGGCCGCGTCTTCGATCGCGACCGCTTGTTCGAGCAGCTAGGAGGCTGGTCGGAGGTGCCCGCCCTCTGGCTGGCCGCACCACCGGGCGCCGGCAAGACTACCCTTGTTGCCACCTGGCTGCGCAGGCGCGGCGACCCGACGCTGTGGATGCAGCTCGACGGCGCTGACGCCGACCCTGCCACCTTCATGCAGTCACTCGACGTGCTGTGGGGTGCGCTGGTGGCAGCGCCGCCGAACCTGCCCGCGCTGCGCGCCGACGACCTGGCCGATCTGGCCGGCTGGTTACGGCGTCGCCTGATGCACATGTTGCCGCTGCTGCCGCCGCGCTGGACGTTGGTTCTCGACAACCACCAGGAGCTGCCCGCGCAGTCACCATTGCAGGACGCGTTGGCGCGTGCCCTGGCTGACTTGCCGACCGGCGTGCAGTGGGTGTTCGTCAGCCGCGAAGCGCCGCCCTCGGCGTACACGAGTGCGCTGGCGCGGCAGCAGCTCGTGGTGATCGGCGCCGACGCTTTGCGTTTCGACGACGCCGAGACGCAGACGCTGATCCGTTTGCATGGCCGCTCCGAATCGCTCGCCGCCTCGCTTGCTGCCGCGCAGGGCTGGGCAGCGGGCCTGACGTTGATGCTGTTGGGCGCGCCGCGCGACGCCAGCCCACCGGCGATCGACGCCCGCGAGCGTCTGTTCGACTACTTCGCGGACGTGGTCCTGTCGCGCATGCCGGCGCCACAGCAGCAGGCACTGGCTGCCCTCGCCCACCTGCCGAGCACCACCGCCGATCTGGCCATCGCGATGAGCGGCGATGCGCAGGCGCCCTCGCTTCTGGAGCAACTCGCAGCATCGAGTCTGTTCACCGACCGCCGTGAAGGCCCGCCGCCGGCCTTCGTCTTTCACGCCCTGTTCAGCGAGTTCCTGCGCCGGCGCTTCGAGCGCAGCGCGTTGCCCGAGGAGCGACGCGAGATGTGGCTGCGCGCCGGCCGGCTGCTCATCGGCGCCGGCCAGACGGACGCGGGCCTGCAGCGCCTGATCGAAGCCAAAGCCTGGGACGAGGCCGCGCAGGCCATTTCGCGCTGCGCATCGCGCTATGCCGCCGACGGCCGCTTGCAGGCGCTGCGCCAGCACATCGAGGCGCTGCCCTCCACGCACAGCGCCCGCCTGGCCTACTGGCGGGGCTTTTGTGCGCTGGACACGCAGCCCGCAGCAGCGTTGGCCGACATGGTGCTGGCCCACCAGGCCTGCACCGCAGCGGGCGACGTGGACGGTTCGTTGGTCGCTGCTGCCGGGGCCGCGGTCGCGCTGGTCTCGACAGGCCGTGTCACCGAACTCGAGCCGTGGATCGAGGTGCTGAGCACGCACGCAGAGCGCGCGCGGACCCCGCAGGACGACGACACCGAGATGCGCCTCGTGCCCGGCCTGCTGGCGGCGCTGGTCTATCGCATGCCGTGGCACCCACTGGCCGAGCCCTTGGCCGAACGTGCCGAACGTTTGCTGCACCACGAGTCCGCGGCCGGCCAGCGCCTGCTGATGGGCGCGCTCGTACTGCATTTGTTGTGGCGCGGCCATATCGATCGCCTCGAACGCATCGTGCTGCGCATCGACGCGCTGTGCACGCAGGGGCTGGCGGCACCGGCCACCAAGCTGCGCTGGTGGGGTGTCGGCACGCTCGTCAAGACTCTTCTAGGACACACCGACTCGGCGCGCGCCGACGCCCAGCAAGCGCTGGCGCTGATCGACAGTGAGCCGTCGTCGGCCCCGCAGCGCGCCGGCACGGAGCTGCAGGCGATGTTCGTCGCGCTGGCGTCGGTCGATGCGCTGGCAGCGCGGCGGCACATGGAGCAAGCCGCACTGGCGCTGCACCCCGACAACGCCTTCGACCGCGCGACCTATGAGCACCAGCGCGGAATGCTGGCGCTGCTTGAGGGCGATACGCCGACGGCCTTGCGCCTCATGCGCGCAGCGGTGGTGAGCGCGGGCGCCAGCGGTTTCCAGATGCGCGAACACATTGCGCTGATCGCCAACGCGCTGGTGGCGGCGCACAGCGGCGAGCACGCCGAGGCGCAGCGCTCACTCGAAGCCGTCTTCGCGCACGGCATGTTCGCGACTTGCCGCTGGCACCAGTGGGTCGGTGGCTGCGTGGCCGCGTACGCGGCGCTGCGACGAGATGATGAAGCGGGCGTGCGGCAGCACCTGTACGCCGCGTTGCGCGTGGCCCGCGAGTGCGGCTACCGGCATGGGCCGATGCTGTTTCTGTGCGACGACATGATGGCGCGCCTGTGCGCTTTTGCGCTGACGCACGGCATCGAGGCCGACATCGCGCGCGACATCGCCATGCGCAACCAGCTCAAGGCGCCGCCACAAGCCGATGACTCGTGGCCCTGGGCGGTGCGCGTACGGGCGCTCGGCGCGCTGACGGTCGAGATCGGCGGCGCGCCGATGGCGTCGTCGCGCAAGGAAAGCCGGCGCCTGCTGGAGTTGCTCGGTGTGCTCGCCGCGCACGGCAGCACACCGCTGCCGCAAGATCAGATCGCCGATGCGCTCTGGCCCGACGCCGACGGCGACGCTGCGCGCAACGCGCTCGACAACGCGCTGCACCGCCTGCGCAAGGCGCTCGGCGGCGACGACCGCATCGTCTTGCGCCAAGGCGCATTGGCGCTGAACCCGCAGCGCTGCTGGACCGATGTCGGCGCCGTCGAACGCCTGTTGACCGAGATCGATGGCGCAGCCCCCTTGAAGCGGCCCGCGCTCGTGCAGCAGTTGCGCCGGCTCTGCGCCGCCCCCTTGCTGCCGGGCGAAACACTGCCCATCGTCGCCGCCCGACGCGATGCGCTGCGACGCCGGGTGCAATTCAGCGAATCTCTACCCGATCTCTAAGCGGCAGCGCGGCAAGCTGCGCTTCACCCTTTTCGCTTGGAGACCGTCATGTACCCAGACACCCGCTCACGCCGCCACTTCCTGCGCACCGCTGGCGCGCTCGCCGCGGCAACCGCCGCCCCGCATGCCGCCTGGGCGCAAACCCCTGGCGCCTCACTGCGCATCCTGTGCACGGGCCCCGCCGGCAGCATCCCGGACACCGTCGCCCGCCGCTATGCCGAGCAGCTCGGCGCGCGCTACCCCGGGGGCGTGCTGGTGGACAACCGCCCCGGCGCCGCCGGCCAGCTCGCTGTCGGCGCGCTCAAGCAGGCCGCGCCCGATGGCGCAACGGTGCTGCTCGCCCAGGGCGCCATCGCCACCGTCTATCCCTACCTGTACGCCAAGCTCGGCTACGACCCGGTGGCGGATCTGAGGCCGGTGTCGGTGGCGGCAGAAGCCACGCTCGCCTTGGCCGTCGGCTCGGCCGTGCCGGCCAGCGTGCGCAACCTGGGCGAGTTCATCGACTGGTCGCGCGCCAACCCCGCGCTGTCGAACTTCGGCTCGCCCGGCCCCGGCACGCTGCCACATGTGGTGAGCGCGATGCTGTTTCGCGAGGCCAAGGTCGAGGCGCAGCATGTGGCCTACGCCGGTGGGCCGCAGGCGATGGTCGACCTGATGGGCGGGCGCATCGCCTCGCTGGTGCTGCCGGAAGGACTGCTGCGGCCGCACCATGCCACCGGCAAGCTGCGTGTGCTGGCGACCTCGGGCTCGGCGCGCAGCGCCTTCATGCCCGACGTGCCGACCTTCGTCGAGCAGGGGCATCCGAACCTGGCCATCCGCGAATGGTTTGGCTTTTTCATGCCAGGCACGACTGCTGCCACCTTGGTCGACAGTGCATCGCAACCGATCAGGGCGGCCGCCGACAACAAGGCTCTCGGCGGCGCGCTGGCCGAGATGGGCATGCTGGCCAGCGGCAGCACGCCAGCCGCGATGAGCGAGCGCATCGCCACCGAGCAACGCTACTGGCGCGACGCGATCAACAAAACCGGCATCCGGGTCGAGTGATGACGCACGTCACCGAACGAAGCACCGCCGAGGCCTGGGACGATGCAGCCATCGGCTGGCACCGCAACACGGCGCTGATCCGCGCGTGGTTGCACGACGCCACCCAGCGCCTGCTCGACGCGGCGCGGATCGAGGCCGGAGCCAAAGTGCTCGATGTGGCCGCTGGCGCCGGCGACCAGACACGCGATATCGTGCAGCGCGTCGGCGAGCACGGTGAGGTGTGGGTGACCGATGTTTCGCAACACATCCTGGCGCTGGCGCAAGACAGTCTGCGCGACGTGAAAGGGGCGCGCCTGCAGTTCCAGGTGGCCGACGCGCAGGCGCTCGGCTTGGCGGGCGCAAATTTCGACGCAGGCCTCTGCCGCCTCGGGCTCATGTTCTGCCCTTCGCCGATCTCCGCCTTGCGCGAAATCAGGCAGGCCTTGCGGCCGGGTGGCCGGCTCGCCGCCTTGGTTTTCTCGTCGCCTGAAACCAACCCTTGCGTTGCCATCACGATGCGCACTGCGCGACAGCACGCCGGCCGGCCAACGCCGACCCCTTCGCACCGGGCTCGCTGCTGAGCCTGGGCCGGCCGGGCTTGGCGGCGCAGTTACTCGGCGAAGCGGGTTTCGGCGAAGTCGAGGTCACGCCCTTGGCAGTGCCCTTTCATGCTGCCAGCGTCGACGACTACATCGCATTCGTGCGCACCTCCGGCTCACCGGTCATCGAAGTCCTGCGCCACCTGCCAGCAGCGCGGCAAGCCGAGGCGTGGGCCGACATCAGGCGACAACTCGATCGCTTCACGACCGCACATGGCTGGGTTGGACCGAACGAGTTGCTGTTGTGGTCTGCCGTCAACTCTGATAACCACGGCTGATAGACCGGCGCGTTGTAAGCCGCCGCCTACGCCCGATGGGCTGCCGGTCCGACGCCATGCATTGAGTGGCGCGAGCACCATCTTTCGCATGACCACACACCCTGCCTGGCTGCTGTTTGCTTCACGCTGCTCGGCTTTGTGTGATCGGCTGGCGCCCTTTGCGCCCGGCATGGTCGCAGTGGCCGGCGTGCTGGCCCTGTTGCTCGCCTTCCAGCAGGTGGTCTCGGCGAGTGTCGAGAACAGTCAGGCGCGACATCGCGCAAGCGCAGAGCGTGCTGACGCGGTGTGGCGCTGCAATGCCGCTCGCGGCGCTGCGCAACGCGCGGAATGCACGACACAGGCAGATGGTGTGACGCGTTGAACCGCCCCGCCTTCAGATCGACGATCAACACCATGGTGACCCGAATGAACAAGTTTCAAGAATCTGCTTCAAATTCGTTGTGGCCGCTGCTGGCGCTGACGGCTGCCCTTGGCGCGTCGCCCGTGCTGGCTGCGGGCAAGCCCAGCGCCGCGGCCGCATCCGAAGCTCAGTACCAGCGCGACGCTGCAGTCTGCCTGTCGCGCGGCTACAAGGGCGCGCGAAACGAATGCCTCAGCGATGCAAGCACGGCCCGCGCCAGTCGCGAGCCGGTGACCATCGACCCCGACCCCGGGCGCTACGCGCGCAATGCGCTGAAGCGTTGCGAGCCGCTGACTGAACCCGATCGCAGTGACTGCGTGGCCCGCATCCAGGGCAAAGGCACCACCACGGGCAGTGTCGCCGGGGGTGGCATCTATCGCGAACTCGTCACGCGCGAGGTGGTCGTGGTGCCGGCGCCACCGGCATCGGCGGCAAGCCAGTAGCGGCAGAGCGCTGCATGGCGGAACTCGGTCGCGCCTCCAGCGGCTACTCGCGCTTCGCAAAAGCCGCCGCCCATTTCTGCGGCCGACCACGCGTCTTCGTGCTCGCCCTCGCCGTGATCGTGGCCTGGGTCGTCACCGGCCCGCTGTTCGGCTTCAGCGACACCTGGCAACTGGTCATCAACACCGGCACGACGATCATCACCTTTCTGATGGTGTTCCTGATTCAGAACACGCAGAACCGCGACACCGAAGCGATCCAGATCAAGCTCGACGAACTGATCCGGTCCACTCAGGGCGCCCACAACGCGCTGCTCGATCTCGAGGAGCTCGAGGGCGAGCAGCTCGATGCGTTCCTCGGCCGCTATCAGTCGTTGGCGACCGCGGCGCGAGCGCAGTTGAGCAGAGGGCTGACCGACACCGGAACGCCCGACACGTGAGGATGTGACCCGGCGCGGCGCATGCCGATCGCTGTGGCGCCTTCCGTGACGTGCCGCTCGGGTGAGGAAGCGGACAGCGCGTCGCGCAGCATGACGTGCAACTGGTCGAGCGCATCGACACACTCGAGCACGCTCGCCCTCACCGCTTGCGGCGTGTCATTGAAGCCTGGCCGCACCACCTCGCCGGCCGTGAGCCGAAGCCGGGCCTTGACGGCGCTGAGCAATGCGCCCCATTCGTCGATCGAGATGCTGGCCGTGGGCTGCGGCGGCGTATCGACCCCGTACAGCGCAAAGCGCTCGTCCTGCCGATCGACGTCGACAAAGACCTGTCGGATGCCTTCGAGCTGCGCCGTAAACACAGCCAGTGCTTCGGCCTGAGCAGGCGTCGGAAAGCGTGCCATGGTGTTCGCCCTCAGGGCACCAGCGTCGGTGCGGGCGGGGTCGAAATTGCATGGCGGATCATGGCGATGCCTTGTGAACGGTCGATGTGGCCGTTCATCTATAGCGCAGATGCATCGTCAGCGTCTGTACGCTATCGCACCATGGCGGCAGGCCCGCCTCAACCGAGGACGTCGGCATAGGCCCGCTGGTCGTTGCCGTAGCAGGCGCAGGCCGTGGCTTCGAGCCCGGCACGGTCGCGAACCAGCATTTCGCCGCGGCGGTATTCGATCAGGCCGCTGCGCTGCATCGCGCCGGCCGCCGCCGTGATGCCGACGCGGCGCACGCCGAGCATGTAGGCCAGGAATTCATGGGTGACGTGGAAGCGCTCGGCATGCGCGCGGTCCTGGCTCATCAGCAGCCAGCGCGCCAGCCTTGGGCCGATTGCATGAAAGCGCAGGCAGGCCGCCGAGCCAGCGAGCTGAGCCATCACCACATACAAGTACCGGTTGAGCAGGCGCTGTAGCGCGGCGCTGCGCGCCAACACACCGCGAAAGGCCACAGCGCCGATGCGCCAGGCCGCCCCCTGGCCCTGCACCACCGCGTGCAAGGGCACGGTGGCCACACCCAGTGCCAGTTGCGCGCCGAGCATGCCCTCGCGGCCGACCATGCCGACTTCGAGCGCCGGCTTGCCATCGATCGGCGCCACCATCGAAATGAAGGCATCGACCGGGAAATAGACATGCCGCGTCGGCTTGCCGGGCTCGCAGAGCACCTCGCCCAGCACCAATTGCACGGATTCGCCGGCGGCGAGCAGCGCTGCTTGGTCTTTGCGCGGCAAGCGCTCGATGAGGTGGTTCTGGGCGGTGGCCATGGCAACTCGTGGTGAGGTCGTCGGCCCCTGCGCCAAAGC
>JANOEG010000054.1:0-1779 GCA_031413095.1 Burkholderiales bacterium
GCTGCAATACCTGCGCAACGCGCTCAACGACCAGGCGAAGGCGTGGGCGCATATCATCAAGATTGGCCGCACCCACACGCAGGATGCAACGCCACTGACGCTCGGTCAGGAATTTTCCGGCTATGCCCAGCAGGTCGAGAACGGTATTGCCCGCATCGAGCAGACCCTGCCGATGCTGATGCAGCTCGCGCAGGGCGGCACGGCGGTCGGCACCGGGCTCAATGCGCCCAAGGGCTTTGCCAGTATGGTGGCGGAGTGCATCGCCGCGATCACGCACATGAAGTTCACCTCGGCGCCGAACAAATTCGAGGCGCTGGCCGCCCACGACGCCATGGTCATGACCCACGGCGCCATCAACACGGTGGCGGCCTCGCTGTTCAAGATCGCCAACGACATTCGCTTCTTGGGCTCGGGACCGCGCTCTGGACTGGGTGAGCTGGCTCTACCCGAGAACGAGCCGGGATCGTCGATCATGCCGGGCAAAGTCAATCCAACTCAGTGCGAGGCCATAACCCAGGTCTGCATCCACATCTTCGGCAACAACGCCGCCATCACCTTCGCCGGCAGCCAGGGCCACTTCGAACTCAACGTCTTCAATCCGATGATGGCCTACAATTTTCTGCAGTCCGTCCGCCTCCTTGCCGACGCGGCGATCAGCTTCACCGACAACTGCGTCGTCGGCATCGAACCGCGCATCGACAACATCGCCAAGGGCGTCGAGAATTCGCTGATGCTGGTCACCGCCCTCAACGAACGCCTCGGCTACGACGCCTGCGCCAAGATCGCCAAGACCGCCCACAAGAACGGCACCACGCTGCGCGAAGAAGCCGTCGGCGGCGGATACCTGACCGACGCCGAGTTCACGAAACTGGTGCGGCCGGAAAAGATGATCGGGCCGAAATAATCTGGGACGAGCCGGGACCGCAGGGCGCCGCCGGCACGATCTCGCATCTGCATTTTTGCATATCGCATTCTGCTCGTTGCATGGAAATTCGCGATTGGCGCAACAAGCACGTGGTCCCCGCTGAAGACTTGGCTGAGAGATGCGGGATCGCGGGATCGACCCTTTATCGCTACGAGAACGGCATCCGGCGTCCGCGTCCTGAAATGGCCTTGCGAATCGAAGCTGCAACACGCGGTGCGCTCACGGCCGCATCACTGCTTGGACTTGCTGAGTTCAAACCACGCAAGCACGGTGTTCGCGAAGATGCAGCCTCGTTCGGTGGCCACTTTCTCCCGACACTCGAAGTTCCTTTCCCGCCTGAGCGTGAGAAGCTCCTGCGCGATGGCGGAATTGACGCTACGGCCATCGCCCGTGCTGGCGCTGGGAAAGCCTTGAAGGAAGCTGAAGCGAAAGCTTGGGCCGAGGCAAACCGCGAGGCGATCGAAGCAAGCAATGCCTGGATCGAGAAGCACGGCACATTGGCCGAACAGTTCGGTTTGGTCTGATGGTGCGATTTGATGTTCGAAAGCTGCGCGGGTCGATAACCCGCATCAGCCTCGTCGTCGAAATACAGTCTGACTGAATGCGCGATATTCCCACGGTGCGCGCAGCGCCGCTGGTGAGCATCAAGCAACTCAAGGCCTACGACCTTATCAATCCAATCGTGGAGATTGGCGAGCAACAGATGGCTGTCCGGCTCGAACAGTTGGCAGGCAACCCCACCGCCCTGCTTGGCGATCGAGTCTCTTCCATCGCAGCGGCCCAGGATCGCATATCCATCGCGCTTCACCGGCAAATGCTCTACGTCGGACGCACAGGGGGACTTCGGCTCCTCG
>JANOEG010000055.1:0-3157 GCA_031413095.1 Burkholderiales bacterium
GAGCGAATGCGTGTAGTCGGCGAACAGCACCAGCGCGGCGAGACCGGCCGAGCCGATCGCATAGCCCTTGGTCACCGCCTTGGTCGTGTTGCCGACGGCGTCGAGCGGGTCCGTCACGTCGCGCACGCTCTTCGGCAGCTCGGCCATTTCGGCAATGCCGCCGGCGTTGTCGGTGATCGGGCCATAGGCGTCGAGCGCGACGACGATGCCGGCCATGCTCAGCATCGAGGTGGCGGCCACCGCAATGCCGTACAGGCCGGCGAGGTTGTATGACACCAGGATGGCGGCGCACACGAACAGCACCGGCCACGCGGTTGAGCGCATCGACACGCCGAGGCCGGCAATGATGTTGGTGCCATGGCCGGTGGTCGAGGCCGCAGCGATGTGTTGCACCGGCTTGTACTGCGTGCCGGTGTAGTACTCGGTGATCCAGACCATCGCAGCCGTCAACACGAGGCCGACGGCGCAGGCGCCGAAGAGCTTCATGTGCGTGCCGGCGCCGAGCGCATCGGCGGGCATCACGGCGATGGTGACGAAGTAGAAGGCGATCAGCGACAACACGCCAGCAACAGCGAGGCCCTTGTACAGCGCCGGCATCACGTTCTTCATGCCGGGGCTGGCTTTGACGAAGCTGCAGCCGATGATCGAAGCGATGATCGACACGCCGCCGAGCAGCAGCGGATAGATCACCGCGGCCATTGGCGCGGCGGTGACGACGAGCGCGCCGAGCGCCATCGTCGCGATCAGCGTCACGGCGTAGGTCTCGAACAGATCGGCCGCCATGCCGGCGCAGTCACCGACGTTGTCACCGACGTTGTCGGCGATCACCGCCGGGTTGCGGGGGTCGTCTTCCGGAATGCCGGCTTCGACCTTGCCCACCAGGTCGGCGCCGCCGGCGGCGCCCGGGGTGTAGATGGCGCCCCCCCGGCGCGCGAAGAAAGCGATAAGCGACGAACCGAAGGCGAAGCCGAGCATCGGCTTCAGCACCGAGGCCAGGCTCTTGTCCGGCGTGTACTGGCCGTTCAAGACAGTGAACCAGAAGAACAGGCCGACGCCGAGCAAGCCAAGGCCGACGACCAGCATGCCGGTGATCGCGCCGCCTTTGAAGGCCACATCGAGCGCCGGGCCGATGCCCCTGGTGGCGGCCTGCGCGGTGCGCACGTTGGCCTTGACCGAGACGTTCATGCCGATGAAGCCGCAGGCGCCCGACAGCACCGCGCCGAGCACGAAGCCGATGGCGGTGGTGGTGTCGAGGAAGAACGCAATCGCAATCGCGAGCACGACGCCGACGATGGCAATCGTCTTGTACTGCCGCGCCAGATAGGCCGCGGCGCCTTGTTGCACTGCGCCGGCGATCTCCTGCATGCGTGCGTTGCCGGCGTCTTGCTTCAGGATCCAACTGCGTTGGATAAATCCGTACAACACGGCGGCTACACCGCAAGCCAGCGCTACATAAAGCGCCATGGTGTTTGACATGAAGATCGCTCCTTCCGAACCTTTGATTGGGTTTACTTCTTGGTGGGCAGCCGGCCACGACCGGTACAACCCAGGATGCTAAGCGATCAACATGGCGCGGCCGCCCCTGTGTTTTCCCCGCGCCACACGCCGTGTCAGGCCGTCGCAAGCACGCGACCTAGAATGCGGGTTATCCCTGTTCAACGAAGAACATCATGAGCCTGCACGACGTGATTCCCGGCACCAAGGTTCCGGACGAGTTCAACGTGATCATCGAGATTCCGATGAACGCCGACCCGATCAAGTACGAGGTCGACAAGGCCAGCGGTGCGATCTTCGTCGACCGTTTCATGACCACGTCGATGCACTATCCGTGCAACTACGGCTACATCCCGCGCACGCTGGCCGACGACGGCGACCCGGTCGATGTGCTCGTCATAACGCCGTACCCGCTGGCGCCGGGCGTGGTGGTGACGTGCCGGCCGCTCGGCGTGCTGAAGATGGACGACGAAGCCGGCGGCGATGCGAAGCTGCTCGCCGTGCCGATCGACAAGGTGCTGCCGATCTACTCGCACTGGAAAAAGTTCGAGGACATCAACTCGATGCGGCTCAAGACGATTCAGCACTTCTTCGAGCACTACAAGGACCTCGAAGACGGCAAGTGGGTCAAGGTGATGGGCTGGGAAGGCGTGGAGTCGGCGAAGAAGGAAATCACCGACGGGCTGAAGAACTACGGCAAGTCCTGAGCTGCTGTTCTGAACGGGTTGCGTTCGTTCAGCTCGTCGATGTAGTTCTCGATGCCTGCGCCTTCGCGGGCGAGGAAGTCTTCCACCGCCGACGCGAAGCGTTTGTCGGCAAGCCAATGCGCTGACCACGTACGCACCGGCAGCAGGCCGCGGGCCATCTTGTGTTCACCCTGCGCGCCGCCTTCGAAACGCTTATAGCCGTGGGCGATGCACCACGCCAGAGGCTGGTAGTAGCAGGCGTCGAAGTGCAGGCAGTTGACATGCTCCGTCGCGCCCCAGTAACGACCGTAGGCGACGCGGAGCACGGGGTCGAGCGCGATCAGCGACACGGCGATCGGCTGACCGTTGCGGCTGGCGACGAACATCAACCAGTGCGCCGGCATCGTGCGCGCCATCTCGGCAAAGAATGCGCGCGTGAGGTAAGGCGTGGAGTGGTGCGCTCGGTAGGTCAGCGTGTAGCAGCGGTAGAAGAAATCCCACATCGCTTCACTGATGGCGTTGCCTTCGTGCACTTCGAAGGTGACACCGGCCTCGGCCACGCGACGCCGCTCCTGCGCGATCTTCTTGCGCTTTTCTCGCTGCAGGCTCGAGCTGAACTCGGTGAAGTCGGCGTAGGGCGCGGGCTCGCGCTGCGTCCAATGGAATTGAACGTTCTCGCGCAGCATCCAGCCGGCATGTTCGAAGGCCAGACGATCCGCCTCCGAGAAAAACAGAAAGTGCGCGGACGAGAGTTTGGCTTCTCGCACGAACTGCAGCACGCCGTGCAACAGCAGTTCTCGCGAGGCGGCATCGCGCGCCAGCAAGCGCGAACCCGGCACCGGCGTGAATGGCACGGCACCGAGCAGCTTCGGGTAGTACTCGAGGCCGTGGCGCTTGTACGCTTCGGCCCAGGCCCAATCGAAAACGTACTCGCCGTAGGAGTGGCCCTTCAGGTACAGCGCCACGGCGCCGAGCAG
>JANOEG010000056.1:0-5359 GCA_031413095.1 Burkholderiales bacterium
CGCCGCTGGCCCACGAAGACGTGGCCGCACGCAATGTGCTGGTGGTGCCCAAGGCCGCACCGATGCGCGGACGTGGCATGGGCGACTCGATCGCAGCGGGCGTCGCTGCCCGGTCCGGTGCACCGGGCTGGCTGCTGCTGCCCGCCGACATGCCGCGCGTCAAGCCGAGCACCCTGCAAGCCGTGGCGCAAGCGCTGTCCGGCCATTCGGTGGCCTTCGCCCAACACCAGGGCCGGCGCGGCCACCCGGTGGCGTTCGGCGCCGAGCTGTATTCGGAGCTGACCGGCCTGACCGGCGACGAGGGCGCGCGGCGCCTGGTGGCGCGCTACCCGTCATATGCGGTGGAGGTCGACGACCCGGGCGTGCTGATCGACATCGACACCAGTGAAGATCTCGATGTGCAGCGCACGGGCATCGACAGCGGGTTCAAGCCGAGCGCGTTTGCGCCGGATATCTATTGACGAACTGTTGACCACCCCGAAGCGGCTTCGCCGCTTCCCCTCACGGGGCCACGCCAGCAGCCCGGCAGAGCCGGTTCTGAGGCGTGTGCTTGGCTCAAGCCAAGCCGTGCCGCCTCGACAGCGCCACCAGGCGCTCGATCTCTCGGTCCCGCACACCGCGTTCGACCAAACTTCTCGCCGTTTTCAGCAGGTAATCCAGCGTCGTGCCGTAGCGCCCGCGCGCATGGCGCAGGATGTCGATGATCTGCGCCTCTGACAGCCGCCCGGTGTGCTGTGGGCTCTTGCGGCTGAGCGTGAAGGCCAGTGCGTTGACCTCGCCCTTGGGCGTGGCGCAGGCCAGCCAGCGCGGGTCATAGACGCCGGTGGGCATTTCGCGTTGCCACAGTGCTTCGAGCGCGTCGGCGGCCTGCGCGCGCGGCACGCGATAGACCGCGCCGTGGCAGGAACCGCCAGGCAGCAGCGCGAAGACGAGGCCGGGCCGGTCGGGCGTGCCGCGGTTGATGCGCGAGGCCATGCGCAGCGCGCGGTGCCAGCCGCGCACGAACGCGCTGTGATGCTGGTCGAACTCGAACTCCGGGTTCCAGAGCAGCGAGGCGTAGCCAAAGACCCACAGGTCGCGCTTGCCGCCCCATTCGCGGCGTGTGCGCGTGAGCAGGGCTTGCGGGTCGCGCAGCGGCGCCACGGGCACGAGCGGCGCCGGCACCGGCACAGCGAGAGGGCGAAGGGTCATGGAGCCCGATGATCGCAAAAGCCGCGCCTGTTGTTTTGACGATGTAACTCGATTACGGCAAAATTAGTGCATCGGTTACATCGCAGAGGTCCCGATGAAGACATCCGTTCTCGACATCACGCAACGCATCCGCGAGCGCAGCGCAGCCACGCGGCGCGCCTACCTGGTGCGCATCGACCAACTCGCCGCCCGCCCGCGGGGCAGCGACCGCATGGGTTGCGCCAACGTGGCGCATGCTTTCGCCGCGATGCCGGCCAGCGACAAGTTCAAGGTCGTCGCCGAGCGCGCGCCGCATATCGGTGTGGTCACGGCGTACAACGACATGCTGTCGGCGCACCAGCCCTACGAAGGTTTTCCAGACGTGATCCGCGACGAGGCGCGTCGACACGGCGCCACGGTGCAGGTGGCTGGCGGCGTGCCCGCCATGTGCGATGGCGTAACGCAGGGCCTGCCGGGCATGGAGCTCTCGCTGTTCTCGCGCGACAACATCGCCATGGGCACGGCGATCGCGCTGACGCACGACGTGTTCGATGCCGCGCTGCTGCTCGGCGTCTGCGACAAGATCGTGCCGGGCCTGCTGATCGGTGCGCTGCACTTCGGCCACCTGCCGATGGTCTTCGTGCCCGCGGGGCCGATGAGCACCGGCCTGTCGAACAACGACAAGTCCAAGGTGCGCGAGAAGTTCGCGACCGGTGAAGTCGGCCGCGAGGCGCTGCTCGAAGCCGAGAGCGCGGCGTATCACGGCGCGGGTACCTGCACGTTCTACGGCACTGCGAACAGCAACCAGATGCTGCTCGAAGCGATGGGCCTGCACGTGCCGGGCTCGGCCTTCGTGCATCCGCATGCGAACCTGCGCGAAGCGCTGACGCGCGAGGCGGTGCGCGCGGCGCTGGCGATCACGCAGCGCAGCGAGAGGTTCACACCGATCGGCAAGCTGGTCGACGAGCGCGTGATCGTCAACGCGATGGTGGCGCTGCTGGCCACCGGCGGTTCGACGAATCACCTGATCCACTGGGTGGCGGTGGCGCGCGCCGCGGGCATCGTCATCGACTGGACCGATTTCTCCGATCTGTCGGCTGCGGTGCCGCTGTTGGCTCGCGTCTACCCGAACGGCAGCGCCGACGTGAACCAGTTCCAGAGTGCGGGCGGGCCTGGCTTCGTGTTGCGCGAGTTGCTCGACAGCGGTTGCCTGCATGCCGACGTGGCCACCGTTGCTGCGCGCGGCATCGCCGCGTATGCCGACGTGCCGGTGTTGGACGGCGAGCGCCTGACCTGGCGCGCGCTGCCCAAGGACAGCGGCGACGAAACCATCGTGCGGCCTGCCGTGCGTCCGTTCACCGCCAGCGGCGGCTTGAAGCTGCTGCAGGGCAACCTCGGCCGCGCGGTCATCAAGATCAGCGCGGTGCCTGAGGATCGTTGGGTCGTCGAAGCGCCAGCGCGTGTGTTCGACGGCCAGGAAGCGTTGCACGCCGCGTTCAAGGCCGGTGAGTTGGACCGCGACGTCGTCTGCGTCGTGCGCTTCCAAGGCCCGCGCGCCAACGGCATGCCCGAGCTGCACAAGCTGACGCCGCCGCTGGCGGTGCTGCAAGGCAAGGGCTTCAAGGTGGCGCTGGTCACCGATGGCCGCATGAGCGGCGCTTCGGGCAAGGTGCCCGCGGCCATTCACGCCAGCCCCGAAGCGCTGGCCGGCGGCCCGTTGGCCAAGGTGCGCGACGGCGATGTGATCCGTCTGGACGCCGTGCAAGGCACGCTCGATGCGCTGGTGCCCGATGCAACCTGGGAGGCGCGCAGCGTTGCGCACATCGCGCTCGCGCAAGCCGAAGACAATGCGCACGGCCTCGGCCGCGAGCTGTTCGGCGGCATGAGAAAGAACGTGACCAGCGCCGAACAGGGCGCCGTGACCTGGCTGTGAGGAGAACACCGTGAACATCCAAAACACTTTTGAGCTCGTGAGCTTCGGCCCGGTCATTCCGGTCATCGTGCTGGAGCGTGTCGAACACGCCGTGCCGCTGGCGCGCGCGCTGGTCGCCGGTGGTGTGCGCGTGCTCGAAGTGACGCTGCGCACGAAGGCCGCGCTGGCCTGCATCGAAGCGATTGCCAAGCAAGTGCCCGAAGCCATCGTCGGCGCCGGCACGCTGCGCACCGCGGATGACGTGCACGCGGCGAAGAAGGCTGGTTGCCAGTTCGGTGTCAGCCCCGGCTACACGAGCGAGATCGCACAGACTTGCCGCGCCGTCGGGTTGCCGTTGCTGCCCGGTGTGGCCACCGCGAGCGAAGTAATGCAGGCCAACGCCGAAGGCTTCTCGTTCCTGAAGTTCTTTCCTGCCACGGCGGCGGGCGGCGTCCCGATGTTGAAGGCTTTGGCGGGCCCGTTCCCCGATGTGGTGTTTTGCCCCACCGGTGGCATCACGCCAGAGACCGCGCCGCAGTTCCTCGCGCTGCCGAACGTCAAGGTCTGCGGCGGTTCGTGGTTGACGCCGGCCGACGCGGTGACGGCGGGTGACTGGGCGCGCATCACCGCGCTCGCCCAGGCCACACGCGCGCTGCGCTGATGACTTGGGCTATTTGGCCGTGGCTGCTTCGGCCAAACCCATCAGCGCCTTCTTGACATTTTCGGCGGCCGGGCACGACGCGGCCTCATGCCGCTTGGCCAGCCAAGCCGGATCGTTGTAGCCGAGCCAAGCCTGACCTTGCGCGTCTTCCCACGCCAGCGCCTTCAGTGGCAGGTCGATGCCGACCGACTGCGCGCATTCCATCAGCGGCGTGCCACCTTGCGGGTTGCCGAAGATCAGCACCTCGGTCGGCCGCAAGGTCTTGCCGACTTTCTGCGCGCCAGCCGCGTGGTCGATGCGCGCGAAGATGTTGAGGCCGCGCTCCTTGGTGATCGCCTCGAACTTGTCCATCGTCATCTTGGCGTTGTGCGGGCTCTTCACGGCGACCAGGCCGTCGGCGGCGGCGAAGGACAGCGTGGCCGCAGCGCTGAGGGTCAAAGCGATCAGGGGTTTGATAAAAGTGTTCATGGTTGTCTCCTGGGTTGAAGTTCAAACAACGCCGGCGTACTCGCCGCGCGCGGGGTAGTTCGTGGCGATCGCAAAGTCGATCGCCGCCAGCAACTCTGCGAACAGCGGCCTTGCAAACGGCATCGTCTGCACCGCGCCGTAGTTCAGCGTGCCGTCGGGCCGGACGAGGAACACGCCGGGTTCCGAGAACAGCGCCGGTTCTTCGATGCCGATCGATGTGACGCCGCGCGAGGTGCTGATGTACAGGCCCCACGCGCGCGCGTCGGCGAGCGAGAGGCTGTGACCCATGCGCAGATTCGGTGCGTTCAGTTTCGCGGCCATCGCTTGCGCGCGCTCTAGTGTGTCGGAAGACAGCGCCATCACCTTGACACCGCGTTGCTCGAAGTCGGGCAACAAGCGGCCGAGTTCGAGCAGGTACTTGGCGCAGAGGGGGCAATGCAGGCCGCGGTAGAAAACCAGCAGCGTGAACTGCGCGGGCTTGTCTTGCGCGAGCGTGAACTCGCCGTGGGCGAGGGTCGGCACGGCAAGTGCCGGGACAGCGGTACGGGGCATCAGCATGCAATCAACTCCTGTGGGTGGGGACAAACAATCAAGCGCCCGGTCCGCAGTCGAGGCAGCGCTCGACGGGCGGCGGGCCTATGTGAAGCGCGCGCTGCAAGTGGCGCAGCGCGGTGCGCAAGCCTTCTTCGATGACCGGGTGGTAGAACGGGCTGTCCAACATCTGCTGGACGGTGTCGCCGCGCTGCACCGACCAAGCCAGCAGATGGCCGATGTGCTCGGCCGCCGGGCCGACCATCTCGGCGCCCAGAAAGCGCCCCGTGCCGCGCTCGCCATAGACATGCAGCGCGCCCTGGTTGCGGCCCATGACGCGGCTGCGGCCTTGGTCTTCGAACGAGACCGCGCCGGTCTCGAAGGCGGCGCCGGCGCGCAACAGTTCGGCGTGGCTCGCTCCGGCGATCATCATTTGCGGTTCGCTGAACACGACGGCCAGCGGCGCACGGCGCGGACGCACGCGCACGTCGGGCCAGCGGCCGGCGTTGTCGCCGGCGATGCGGCCCTCGTCGGCAGCCTCGTGCAGGATCGCGCGCTCGTCGGCCGCGTCGCCGGCCAGGAAGACAGCGCTGTTGCCGATCTGGCCGCTGCGACGG